>JABWAM010000051.1 GCA_013360985.1 Verrucomicrobiia bacterium
AAGCCGTGTGAGGGAAAACCTCACGCACGGTTTGGTCTATGAGGTGAAGCCGAGCCTATTGCCACTGGCTCCCAAGCGAGGCTTTACCTTAATAGAACTTTTGGTCGTCATCGCAATCCTCGCGATCCTCGCCGCGCTGCTCGCTCCCGCGCTCAAGCGGGCGCGCGCCACCGCGCAGGCGGCGCGATGCCAGTCCAACCTCCGCCAAATCCATCTCGGTGCGCTCGCCTATCTTGAAGAGTACGATCAGAAATTCTGGCCGGAGATTTTTCCTCCCGGGCAGGCCTGGTTCGGCGACCAGGCCGGCAGCGGCACGGCGCATGGGCCTCTCTACTATCTGAACTTCAAGGCTTGGAACGGCGATATGCAGCGACCGGATACCGTGATGAACTGCCCGGCCAACTCGAAGGGTTGGGCCTCCTCCTCGGGTTTCTATCTCAAGTACTGCTACAACAGCGCGCTCTACTGGTGGAAGCATCCCAACAGCCGCGTCAGCGATGTCGCCCGACCCGGAGCCGTGGTGATGATGATGGACGGCTGTCACTACATGGTGGACTGGCCCAACCACAAGCCCACGGATCGCTTCCTCGATCAATGGTACTCGGGGGAGGAGCGCACCTACGGCGCTTTCGTCCACGGCGCCCGCGCGGTCCACGCCCTCTTTGTGGACGGCCATGTCGAACAACTCCCCTGGGCGCGCCTCGCCGACGACAGCGGCGCCGCCGGAACGTATCCCCTCGATCCGCGCTGACGCTTTCTCATGTCGCCCCGCCGCCTCTTCCTCGCCTTCTTCCTTGGGTCCGTCGCGCTCGGCGCGGCCGGCATCATCCGTCTGACGCTCGGGTTCGAGTCCGACTCTGTCGGCTCGCCTCCGCTCGGCGCCGGCCTGAACGTGAAAGACTGCGCCTGGATCACCAACGCCCCCGTTCTCTCCGGCCGCCAAAGCCTCGCCGTGGTCTCGACCGGGCAGCTTGCCCGGGTTGACTGGGGCACGTACTACCCGGACCTTTTCGGCGGGTGGTATCGTCAGGCCGGCAACGTGCCCGTCAACGTCCGAGTCGCCGCCCGCGCCGCGCAGACGAACGCCGCGCTCGATCTCTGGCTCGCAAAGGACGCCCAACAAACCGCCGTCCGCATCCAGTTCGCGCCGGGCGGCGCGCTCGTGGCCGTCACTGCTGAAGGCCCGAAGACTCTGTGCCGGTATGCGGCTGACACCTGGTATGTGTTCGACGCCACGTTCTGGACCGAAACGCCGCGTTACGACCTCGTGGTCTCCGACCGTCACGGCGCGCCGCTCGCCACCGCCAGCAACCTCGCCTGGTTCCAGCCGTCGCTGACGAATTCCGTGCTTTTTGGTTTCGCATTCAGCGCCCAGGACCGCGGCGTCCTCTTCGTGGACGACCTGATGGTGCGCGACATTGAGCCCACGGAAAAGCTTCCCTGGCCCCGCCCGCTCGTGGTCTATCCCGATGCGGGCGCCGAGACGCGCTGACGCGGCGGCATCACCCACGGATTCTCCATGCCAACCCAGTCCCGCAGCCGGGCCATCCACGGAAAACGCATCCGCGGACCGGCAAACTTTTTAACCAAGGACTCTTCATGAATGCTCCTCCCCATCCACGATTGTTTCTCCTCCTCCTTCTCTCGGCGCTGGCGATCGCCCTTCCGAGGGTTGGCCTCGCCGCTTCCACCGGGCTCGAGTGGGCCACCGCCGAACCGGGCGGCTACCCGCGCGGTTGGGACTGCAAAGGCGCGGGACAGGGGAGGGTGCTTCCCAGTTTTGGCGACGAAAAACATCCCGTTGTCGAGATGGAATCGACCGGGGCGAGCCTCTGCCTCTGGAACTACGGTCTCGCTTCCGCCTACGGTCCCGAGACGATGGTTCGCTTCAAGATCCAGTTCCGCGATCTCCTCGTCGGATGTCTCGGCTTCGCCCAGGACGGCGGCGGCGGACGGGGCGGTCTTGGGATGTATTTCACCAAGTCGGGCGCGTTCGAGGTCGCCGACGAGCGCGGCGCGCGCACCAAGGTGCTCGATGAATACAAAACCGGCGTCTGGTACGAGGTGCGCGCCTGGTTTTCCACGACCGAAGAAACCTGGGACCTGGAGGTCACCGATCTTTCCACGGGAAAGCAGTCTTCGCTCAAGGGCCTTCCCTGGAGCACGCCGGCCATCCGCGCCGAACGCGCGTATGCCGGGCTGGTGGTGGCCCTCTGGTCTCCGGGAACCGTTGTCGTCTCAGAAATCGAGATCGGCCTTCCTTCCGACGATGTGCGCTCCAAGAAACAGGCGGCCCTTCCGATCCTTAGCCTTCCGCTGACACGCGCGGCGCCGCGGCTGGACGGAGTCCTCGAGCCGGGCGAGTGGGACGAGGCCGCCCACATCGACCATCTCCGCGTCCTGAACACCGGCGCTCTCGATCCGCGGCCGTGTGACGTGTACGTTGCCGCTGACGCGACGAACCTCTACCTCGCCTTCCGCCAACCGCTTCGCGGCGCGCGCGACGTTCAGCCCAGCTACACGAAGCGCGACGACAACATCTGGATGGACGACTGCTTCGAGTTCCTTTTCGCGCCGGAGCACGCGCGCGAGGAGAAGGCGCGCATCCATTTCATCGGCAATGCCGCGGGCGCCTTTTACGATGATAAGGGCGGCGACAAGGCCTGGAACGGCAGTTGGACTTACCGGACGAAAGTCACGGCCGCGGCCTGGGAGGGTGAGCTTTCCCTCCCGCTCCACGAACTCGGACCGCCCCCGAAGAAGGGCGAGGGCTGGGCCTTCAACGCGGGCCGAAGCCTCCTCTCCCACGACGCGATGCTCACGACGTCTTACTCGGTCTGGGCCATGCCATCCAAGGCCGCGCTCGGTTTTCTTGACCTCGCCACCTACGGGACTCTCCTCTTCCGCGGGCGCCAGCCGTGGGTGGCTCTTGATCGCGCGGCGCCGCGGGACGGGGGACGTTTCCTCGCCATTTTCACGGCGCATAATCCCTCGAACCAACCCGTCGAGTTCCACGCGCGCGCGGACGACCAGTCCGCGGTCCTTGCGCCGCTTGCCGAGCAGGCGATCCGCGTTCCTCCGTCCTCCTCGCGACGTTTCGAGCTGGCCACCGATTTTCCTCTCCGCTGGCGCGGCGTCGTTCGTGTTGGACGGAGTCCCGAGACGATCCTCCGCGTGGACGTTTCCAATCCGCTTGCCAATCAGCCTGTTTTCCTCGTCCGTCCCTACCCGCTGCGAAACCAACTCGAGGTGGAGCTCGACCTCTCCAATCTTCGGCGCGTCTCCGGCGCCGAGTTTCACCCCGTCCTCCGCGTGCTTTCGCTCGATCGAAAAAAGGCGTGGATCGAACAGCCGATCGGCCGCATCGTCGAAAAAATCGTCACCCGTATTCCCATCGCCAAACTCCCGGAAGGCGACTATCTCGCCGAGGCGCGAATCCTTTCCGCGAAGGACGAGATCATTGCCGTTCACGAGAAATCCTTCATTCGAGGCGATCCGCGGCCCGCATGGTCCACGCGCCACGCCGGCGCGGAAGATCGCCTCCTCCATCCCTTTTCGCCGGTCGCCGTCACCGAGACGCGATCCGGGCGGCAGGTGGAGGTGTGGGGACGTCGCCACGACTTCGGCATGGGCGGCCTTCCACGACAGGTGACGGTGACCGGCGGCGAAGGCGCGCCCTCCGGCGGAGTGCCTCTGCTCGACGGCCCCGTACAAATTCTGGCCGGCCGCGACGGCCGGCGCGAGGCGCTCGAGTTCAGGAATCAGCGCGGGCTTCTCGCAAAGCCGACGCGCGCCGCGTGGCTCTCGCGGGCGCGGCTCTCCGACGGAAAAACCGTCGCGTTGCGCACGCTTCTCGAACCCGACGGCATGATCCGCTTCGATGTCACCCTTCCCGCCGGGACGGCGCTCGACACGTTCGAGCTCCAGGCGCCGCTCCGTTCCGTGAGCCATTATTACACCTCTTTTCTCGATCAATACAGCAGCGAGGCGGGTCGCCTGCCGAAGGAGGGGTTCGTCACGCCCTTCCGCCCGCTGATCTGGGCGGGCGACATGCAACGCGGCATTTGTTGGTTTACGGAAACCGACCGGGATTGGCTTCCGGCCGATTTCGAAAAGGGAATTGCGCTCACGCCGCGCGCCACCGGCGCCACGCTTCGCGTCCAATGGATTGGGCAGCCCGTCACTTTCGATCGGGAGCGCGTGATCACGTTTGGATTGCAGGTCACACCGGTGAAACCGCTCCCCCGCGGACATTTCGCCTGGAGGATCGGCAAAGACTTCATCTGGCCGTGGTTCCATCATTTCAACGACGCGCTCACTCAGCCGATGGTGCATCGGCCCGATTTCCGCGCCCACGTCGCCGCCGAACACGCGCGCGGTTGCGCCGTTCTTCCCTACTTCTTTCCCGCCTCGATGAAGGCCGAGGCGCGGGATTGCCTCGCCTACAAAAACGAGTGGGGCCACCCCGGCGATTTGCCGGATCTCCTCGCCGAACAAGCCATGCCTCCCGACATGAAGATGCAAATGGATACGTCGTGGACCGATTACTTCATGGCGGGACTCGAGACCTTCATTCGGGACTTTGGGATTGACGGCGTCTACTATGACACCGCCCTGCCCTTCCGACGGAGCCAGGTGGACGAGAAGGGCGCCCGCTCGACGCACTGGCCAATCTTCGCCTGCCGCGAGTTCATCCGCCGCACCGCGAACCTCTTCGAAAAGCATCGGGGACCTGGCAACTACGTCCTCCTCCATCATATGTCCGACAATATGGCGATGCCGATCTTCTCGTTCATGACCCTCGCGTTCGACGGCGAGCAGTACAACCGCGTGCCTCCCGACTGCGTGGACTACACGCGGCTCCTCCCCCTTGATCGCGCGGAAGTGATCAACAACCCCGAACACTGGGGGTTTCCCTGCATGTTTCTTCCGGAAATCCCCGTGCGAAAGACCGCCGAGGCCCGGCGGACGACACGCGCCGCCACCGACTCGCTTCTCGCCCTCCTCCTTCCGCTGGGAAGCTCTTGGTGGGACGGTCCGATGGATTGGCGCCGCCAGCAGCAGATCGCCGACGCCCTGGAACGCTTCGGCATCGCGACCGCCACGTTTCATCCCTATTGGCGGCAACGAGAGATCGCCGCGCCCGAGGGCGTTCTCGTCAGCTATTACGCGAAAGGCGCGCGTCGCCTCGTGATCGTGTCGAACCCCGGCCCGTCGCCCAAGAAGGCCGTGCTCAAGCTCGCCGCGTTGGCCGTCCGTTGCGCCGACGCCCTCGACGAGCCCATGCCAAAACCCGCGAACGGAGAGATCGCGCTGGATCTCGCGCCGCGCAGTTTTCGCCTTCTCGAACTTGAGGGATGAAACCCGCCTCTCCTCGGCGTTCGTTCGGGAGCCAGGACCTCGTTTATCGGGTTTCCGGTACGCGATGGGACGAGGCGCTCCCGATGGGCGACGGTTGCTTCGGGGCGATGATGCACGAGGAGGAGGGCGCCTTCCAGTGGACGCTCAATCACCTCGATCTCTATCACGCCCCCTGGAACATCGTGGAGTTTCCCTCGCCGAAGTTCGATCTGCGCGATCTGGCGCGGCAAGCGGAGGCGGCGCATCGCGATCTCCGACACCCCGCGCATCAGTACTACGCGAAGATTCTCAATCCGCAGGAATTCGCAGGCTACGGCACGATCCGTCGCGGCGCTCGCCTGAATCTCGGCGGAAACTTTCGCATTGAGACGCGCCGTCCCGTTGCCGACGCCATCGAGTTCGAGCAGCGCCTCGATCCGCTCGCCGCCACGGTGGATGCGCGGTGCCGATGGGAACGGGGCGAGCTGCGCCTCCGCGCCTATGTCGCTCATGGGAACCGGACCCTCGTGATCGAAGCGGAATCCTCTGCGCCGGGACTCGTGCGGCGACTCGTCCTTCGGCAGATTCCTTCCCCCTACCGCGCCGCGTCCAAGTCGGGCGCCGAAGGCGCGGGGTTCTGGTTCACCGATGCGTTCAGGCCGCTCAACCCCAAGCTTTCTCCGAAAATCCGCGCGACTGTCGCCGGCGAGGTTCTCGGCTTTCGCGCGCGCGTTCGCCGCGGAGAAGGCGTTCTGTCGGCAGCCGTTCCCAAGACCGCGCGAAAGTTCACCGTGCTCCTGACGATCGCGGTGGATGAGTCGCGCAAGGATTCTACGGCCGCGGCGCGACGAACGCTCGCCGACGCGCGCGCGAGGGGTCCCCTCGAACTTCGCCGCCGCCACCTGCGCCACTGGCGGACGTTCTGGAGTCGCGCGCGGATCGCGCTCTCCGACCCGTTCCTCGAACGCCTCTGGCACCTCAATCTCTACGCGCTGGCCTGCTCCAACGGAGAGGGCGCGCGCGAGAAGGCGCAGGCCGCGGGACTCAATGGCCTCTGGGACGTCAAAAACCCGAATGGGTGGGGGAGCTGCTGGTACTGGGACGTCAATATCCAGCAGACTTATTGGAGCTGTTTCACGGCCAATCACCCCGAATTGGCGCGTCCCTTTCATGAGGGCTTGCGCGAGTACGTCCCCGCGGCAAAGCGCTGGGCGCGCGAGTTCTACGAGGCGCGCGGAATCGCGGCGGACTTTCCGCTGCCGCTCTCCCACTGCGTCTGGCCGTGGTGCGCCCAGATCCTCTGGTGGGGCTGGCGCTACTCGATGGACGAATCTTTCCTGCGCGAGACCGCCTGGCCGGTGATCCGCGAGGTCCTTGTCTTCTTCGAGGATTTTACGCGTTACGACCGTCGAGGCCGCGTGGTCCTCTTTCCCTCGATCTCTCCCGAGCAGGGGCCGCTCGGCCCGAATCCGACCATCCTCCTCGCCGCGCTGCGCTATCTGCTGCAAGCGGGAATCGCCGCGAGCGCGCGCCTCGGCGAAAATCGCGTCCAGAGACGACAATGGCGCCGCTTGTTGGCGCGTCTTCCTCCGCTGCCCGTCGGCGCTTCCGCCGAGTTCGGCGAGACGTTGCGCGATTCGGAATGGGCCGCGCCCACTCTTCCGCTGGCCCATCCCAGTCTTCTCATGCCGATCTATCCTCTCGCCGAGATCGGCCCGGACGCGACGCGACGCATGCGCCGTCTCGCGCGGAACACCCTCCGATACGTGGAGGCGCGGCAGGCGATCGGGACTTTCAACTTTGGCTGGCTCTCCGGCGCCGCCTCGCGTCTCGGACTCGGCGACGAAGCGGCGCGCATCCTCTACGAGAAGGGCGTGGCTTACCTCCTGCGCCCCAATGGTCTGATGGCTGAGGAAACGGACCGCTATATCCAGAACTGTCACGTCCTCTCCGATCCGCTCTATCACCCGTCCATGATGGAATGCTGCGGCGGAATTGTGGGCGCGATCAACGAGATGCTCTTGCAAAGCCGCGACGGCAAGGTGCGCGTCTTCCCCGCGCCGCCCTCCTCCTGGTCCCACGCGCGATTCCATCGCCTGCTTGCCGAGGGAGCGTGGGAAATCTCGGCCGAATGGCGTGACGGCCGGACCACGTTCGTCGAGATCCGCGCGCTCGCGGGCGGCGTGTGCCGGCTTGTCGTCAATGGCCGCGCGATTCCAATCCGCCTCTCCGCCGGCGGCGTGCGCCGCCTCGCGTTGGCCGGCGCCGCTTCCCGTCCGCCCACGCGGAAGCGTTCACCCGACGGCCCACTCTGTTACACGACTCCCTCGCGCCGGCGCGTCTTTCTCGGAAAGGACGCGACCTGCGAATATCTGCGCGGCCTCGACAATTTCCTTTTCGATTATCAACTCGGCGATCTTCCCGTGCCGCGCGCGACGAAGTACAAGTTCGACTTCGGTCCCGCCAACGTTTCGCGGAAGAACTACGCGCGCGTCGTCCCCCAACAGATCTTTCACGAAAACAAAATCGGCGCCGATTTCTACCGGGTCAGCCCAAACACCCTCTACACGCCGATCCTCCGTTACGGATGGGAGGATTCCCGCGGCCTCGAAGCGAAAGACCGCCGGGGGCCCGATGACCTTCGGCGCGATTTCGTCGGCGGACACGGATCGGCGATCTTTCGCCTGGATCTCCCCCGGGGGCAGTATCAGTTCCTCTTTCTGACGGGCGATGCGCGCGCGGAATCATGGACGGAAATCGAGGCGCCCGACGCGTTTCAATGGCGCCCGCGGCGTCCGCTGCGCGCGGGCGAGTTTGCCCTCGAAGTCCTGCCGGCGCGAAGGACGACCGACTCCGTGCTGCGAATCGTTCTGCGCGGGGTGCGCGCCCGCCCCTGGCGCCTCAACGCGCTGATGATCAACCGGATCCCGTGACGGCGTGTTTCTCAAACGGACAACATCCTTCGGCAAAGCGGAAGATCGCACGCCAGGCTTCCTCCGCGACCACCACGGCCACGGTGTGAGGATAGAGCGTTCGGGATTGGCGAGATTGGATCCTCCGCTCGGTTTCCGTTCCGTTTTCCATCCGCGCGCCGCTCTCCTCTGGAGCGTATTCGCCTGACGAATCGCGAAAATGGGGTGACCGACGGGGATCGAACCCGCGACAACCGGAACCACAATCCGGCGCTCTACCAACTGAGCTACGGCCACCGTAAGGCGACGTCCCGCATCTTTCCGCAAGAAAGCGCGTGTTGCAAGACCGCGCGAACAGCCCGCTCAAATTGCAGGCGCGCAACCGAACCGCCGGTCCATCGCGAGCGGCGCCCCGTCTTTAGGGCCGCACGCCGGTCTCAATGCTGGGTGGAGATCTTCGGCGTATCGATGCGAGACGCCGGCGTATCAATCGTTTCCCAGTTGAACTGATTCTGCCAACCCGGCACGGCGTCGAACGGGCTCAGATAGGTCGGCTCGAGGTGCAGGAGCGGTTTCTCGGCGTCGTCCAGCCAGTAGAAGAACTCGTGGGCGGCCTGCCCCCAGCGGAGGAACATGTTCACCGGGCCGCGTACGAGTCCGACCGAAAACTGCTGCGGACTCATCACGCCTTCTTCCCGCCCGATGTCGAAGACCGCCTTGGGAATCTCGAACGGCGCCATCACGAGGTTGTTCAGGCCGCGTCCGATCTTCCGAATCTCGAACGGTTCGGCGGAGGGCGCATGTCCGTCCGGATAAATGATGTCGGCGAAAACGCCCAACGGCGCCAGCGCCAGCGCGAGGAGGATGATATACAAATTTTTCATGGAAATTTCTCCCGTGGAAGGCCTGATATCAAGCATGCCCCGCGTCGGAAAGCAAGGATTTTCGCGCATCCCCGCATCGGACGGGTTAAGGCGCGGATCAATTCACGCGAACGCCTCGACGGAGGCGCGCGGAACGTTCCGCGGCGAAGCAAACCTTCATGATGTGATAGGAGTCTTCGGGGTCCACCGCGGGAGGGCGGCCCGCCGCGGCGCGGGCGCAGGCGTCGAGGATTTCCGGGTGCGACGCATGATTGAAGTCGCCGGGCCGATCGAACCGCTGTTTCCCGAAGTCGAGGAACATGGTCCGTCGCGGAGCGAAGGTCTTCTTGCGTTCGTAGCCGTAGTCCGTCACCGAAATCGTCTTTTTGTGAAGATCGAAATACGCGGCGCCCTTGGTCCCGATGAGGCTGAGCTGAAATCCCGCGCTCGCGTCTTCGTGGGAAGGGCCGTGCAGCGTGCCGTCCATGCGGTTGACCGGCGCGCGGGAGAAGAAAAAACTGATTGCGCCGACGGCGCCGGAATCGGCGCGGAAGTTCAGGTGGAAATTGTCCATCACCTCGAAGTGGCGGATGACGTTCCCTGGGAAAAGGGTGTGCACCTCGCGGATCCGGCTTCCGGAGAACCAGGTGAAGAGATCGAGGTAATGGCTGATCTTTTCGGCGACCATGCCCCCCGATTCGCGCGCGCGGTATTTCCAGCCGTTCTTTTGTTCGAGCCACTGGAACCAGATCCCTGGCGAATAGAGGAGGTGGTAATGGCGAATTTCGCCGAGCGCGCCGCTCGCGACGAGTTTCTTGAGGCGGAGGTAGGCGATCGAGTAGCGGCACTCGAAGCCGAGTTGGAAAAAGGGGCGCCGTCGCCGCCAGGCGCGCATGATCGCCGCGCAATCGGCGACGGAGGCGGCCATCGGCTTTTCGAGAAGGACATTGCGTCCCCGGCGCAGGAACTCGACGGCGATTTCGCGATGCGTCCGATTCGGGGTGGCGATATAGAAGAGATCCACATCCTCGCGTTCCAGCAGATCGCGCCAGTGGCCGACGGCCGGAAAGCCGTACTCCTTTTGGACGCGTTTGAGGCGCGACGCGTCGCGGTCCGCGCAGGCGACGAGGTCGAGGCGCCGATCCGATTTCGCGCTGCGGAGCGCGTGACTGCCCATCGCCCCGCACCCGATGAGGGCGAAACGCAAGCGGGAAGGAGGCGTTCGGCGCATGGCGCGGAAGGCTACGCGATGGACGCGCCGTTCCTCAACACGAGACTTCGCTGCGACGCAGGTTTCCCAGACGTGGCTGAGGTCGATTTGGGGTTGGCCGATGACGGAGGTTGCCGTAGGGATGGGCGCATGCCTCCTCCGCCTCGCGTCTTGATCTCCGAAAAACGCATCCTGCGGCGCGTCGGCGCGCTGGCGCGCGAAGTGGACGCATGGAGCCGAGGAGGGCGCGTGGTGGTCGTCGGCGTGCTCAACGGGAGCATCCTTTTTCTCGCCGACCTCGTGCGGCGTCTGCGTTCGCCGGTCGTCCTCGACTGCATCGCCGCGTCGAGCTATGGAACGGCCAGGACATCGAGCGGCAGGGTGCTGTTCAACCGCCGCCTCCGCCTCAACGTCCGCGGAGCGAAGGTCCTTCTCGTGGACGACATCCTCGACACGGGGCGCACGCTCGCCGCGCTCAGCCGTTTTCTTCGGAAGCTCGGCGCGCGCCGCGTCGAGGCGTGCGTCCTTCTCCGGAAAAATGTTCCGCGCGCCGCGGACGTCTCCGCGCGATTCGTGGGCTTCGACATTCCGGACTGTTTCGTTTATGGTTACGGCCTCGACCTCCGCGAGCGGTTCCGCAACCTGCGCGACATCGCCTGCGCGCCGCCTTTCGAAAATGAAACCCGAATGAAAACGGCGCGACGACAACCCGAGAAGAGGGCGGAAGACCTCGGCGGTTTCCCGGCCGGCGCGCGCCCTTCGGATGGCGGATAGCGAATTTCCCGATTTCTTTGATGAAGGTGATCGTCAATGGCGAAGATCGCGAGACGCGGGCGGCGACGGTCGCCGCGTTGCTCGCGGAGTTGGGCCTCGCGCCCGCGCTGGTGGCCGTTGAACTCAACAAGGTGGTCCTCTTTCGCCAGGAATTGGAAAAAACGCCATTGCGCGAAGGAGACCGCGTCGAGATCGTTCGCGTCGTCGCGGGAGGTTAACCTGGCGGAGCGCCGGAAGCGCGCTCCCGCCCCGATTCCGCGACATTGAAGCTGAGCGATGCGCGAGCGAACCTCGATCCCTCACACCCCAAGGTGAAATCTTCACCCGAAAGGCCGAAAACGCCTGGCGCCCAAGAGGTTTCGGAGAAGCCTCGCGCGGTCTTTCGGGGCGCTTCCTGTTTCTCGAAAGATGGAGAGACTCGGCTTCGCCTCTTGCCGCGTCCGCGGGAGAACGCGGCGCATGGTTCCCCGCGAAAAAGGCGGGAAACCGGCGGTTGCCTCTCGGCTTCCGGATGAGTGTGCGCCTTCGAATCCTGTTCGCGTTCGCCCTCGCGTCGGCGGGGCTCGCCCGCGCCGCGGAAGAAGATCCCGCCGCGCGCGCCCAGATCGAGGCCGCCCACGGGATCTTCGCGAAAGGTTTCTACGAACTCGCCCTCTCCGAGTACGCGAAATATCTTCAGTGGTTCCCTCAGGCGCCGGGCGTCGAGGAGGCGATCTATCGCTCGGGCGAATGCCTGCGCGCGCTCGGGAAATCCGCCGAGGCGCGCCTCCGCTACGAGGAGGTCCTGCGCCGTTTTTCCGCGGGCGCCTTCGCGGCCCGGGCGGACTATCGCCTCGCCGAGATGCTTGCCGCCGAAGGAAAGCCCGCCGAGGCCGCCGCCCGTTTCGCCGCGGCGGC
>JABWAM010000355.1 GCA_013360985.1 Verrucomicrobiia bacterium
CGCGCCGGACTCGATGCCATCTCGGAGCTTGGCGCGGAAGGCTGCATCCTGGTGGGCGACCCTGCCTACTACTCTCGGTTCGGATTCAGCCTGTCGCCCGAGAGTGCCCCCTCTGGGCAGCCCTCGGAGTTCTTCATGGTCAGGTTGCTCCGCGGGCAACTCCCAGTAGGCCCGATCCGTTTCCACGAGGCGTTCGGCGCGCACGCCTAGGAGGCCGCTGCATCTGACGCGCGACAGGCGAGCGTCGGCGATGCGGTAGCATGAGGTCCGCCGCCGCGGCTGCGCGTCAGGACCTCATGCCATGGGCATCGCGTGCGCCCCCATGCTGTCGGAGCGAAGCTGCGGCCCGGCTGCGTGGGCGCCCGCTGGCGGGTAGGGTACGACGAGTGACGCCTGAGCTCGCGATCGCCAACAACCACGCCTTGTACTTCTCCGTCTTTCGCGCCCACGGCCTCGTGAGCCGACTCGAAGAGCACTACTGGTCCACGGACGCAGTGCCCCCGCCGTACTACTCGCACCTCGTAACGCGGACTGAGATTTCCGCATGGACCGTTGTGGTAAACCACCATGCTCCCCGGCAGGGATTCTTCGATCTGCCTCCGCGCGAAATGCGGAAAATCCGATGAGATGCGCGTCGAGTCTTCGTGAAGCACCGTGGGATGCATCCCGTAGACCGTGAGCGCCGCCAGCGGCGCCCCGTCCGCCTTCCGTCGCGCGAAGAGAATTCCCACCTCGTAATCCATGGGACCGTCGCGCGCGATCCGATTCCGTCCAACGCCGCGCGCCTCCGCGCGCGTCACCGCCAACTCCGCGTCCACGGCGGATGCCCGCGCCTCCATCGCCGCGGCCAGCACTCGGCGCGCCACGAGATCCATATAGTCCGGATCGGGGCGCGGCACCACGGGATCGCCGCGCCACATGAGGATCTCGGCCGTCTGCGGCGCGGAATGCGTGTGCGTGGGGCTTACCAGGATGTGGCTCGCGGGAATTCCCGTTGCCGCGCGAATCGCCTCGCGCCACGCGCGCACCGTTTGCGGCATCAGGTAGCAGAGGTCGAGGGAAAGCGTCAGGATCTCCCGCGATCCGTCGGAAAAATACGCGGCCGACGCGAAAATCGGATCGTGAACCCCCGTCGAAATCCGCGCGACATGCGGGTAACCCACGAGAAACATGGGCTTCGCGGGGAGGATGTCGCGGCGGGCGACGCCGCAGCGGAAGCTCATGGATTTCCCCCGTTCTCGCGCGACGCACGGAAGGGCTTTCGCGCGCGCTCCTCCGTCTCCCCCCGCGCGCCTTCGAAAGGCTCTCTGCTCGTCATCATCCCGCAATTATGCCATCTTCCTTCCGTTTTCCCAGCACCAACCGGGAAGCGCTTTATTTTTTCGCCACACAGATAAAATTCCTCTTTCCATGAAATCTTCTCCTCTCTCCACCGGGCTTTGCAGCGTCACCTTTCGCAAGCTTTCCGCGACCGACGTCCTCGCGTGGGCGCAGCGCGCCGGACTCGACGCGATCGAATGGGGCGGCGATCTCCACGCTTCCCCCACCCTCGCCCCCTCGGCGCTCGAAGAGATCGGCGCGCGCACCCGCGACGCCGGCCTTCAGGTCTCGAGCTACGGCTCCTATTTTCGCATGGGCGACGCGCCCGAGGCCGCTCTCGACCCGATCCTGGAGGCCGCTCAACGCCTCGGAACGCGCATCGTTCGGATTTGGCCGGTCAAAATTCCCTCGGCGATCGCCTCGGAAGAAGATTGGCGGCGCGCAACCGATCTGGCACGCCGTCTTGCGGAGCGCGCCAAGGCCGCGGGCCTCGAACTCGCCACGGAGTTTCATCGCGGGTATCTCACCGACAGCGGCGCGTCCGCCGCGCGCCTCGCGCGCGAGACGAATCACCCCAACTTCCGCAGTTTCTATCAGGTCTATCTCGAGGGAGAGGGCGATCCCTCCGCGGAGTTGGATCGGATGCTCCCCCATCTTTCCCACGTCCACGTCTATCATCTGAGCGGCAACGAGCGCCGGCCGCTCGCCGACGGCGCGCGCGTCTGGGCGCCGCTCCTCAAAAAACTCGCCGCCGATCCCCGCCCGCGCGCTCTGCTGCTGGAGTTCGTTCGCGGAGACGCGCCGGAACAATT
>JABWAM010000052.1 GCA_013360985.1 Verrucomicrobiia bacterium
CGTCGGCCGTCTTGATCTCGCGTTCGGGAAAAAGCCCTCCGTCGCGCGGCGCGACACGGACGCCCAGCCTCGCGAGCGCGCGCGCCATTCCCAGGGGAAAATCGGGGCTGACCAGGGCGCTCCGAACGCCGTGACGTTTCAGGACCGCGGCGCAGAGTTCGGCGGCGCGCGGCGCGCGCCCCAGTTTCTTTCGGAGCGGCGCGGCGACCTCCGAAAAACCGAGGATGACGTCGGCGCGCGCCTCGCGGCGGGCGCGGTCGAACTCGAGCTCGTTGACGACGATCACGCGCTTCCCGCGCGCCACGAACCACAGGAACGGATCGGGCGCGAGGAAACGCGTCGCGTAGCGCATGTCCGCGTCGCGTTCGCTCGCCGCCCAGGCCAGTCGGTTCATCGGGAACGAGGGTTAGCCCGGACATCTCGCGCTGCCAAGGTGAAAGGTCGCGCCGCGCCAGCGCGGCGCTCCAGCCATTCGTAGAGCGTCGGCAGCAGGACGAGCGTGAGAAACGTGGAGCTGAGAATGCCGCCGATCACCACCGTGGCCAGCGGCCGCTGCACCTCGGCGCCGGCGCCGGTGGCGACCGCCATCGGCACGAACCCAAGCGCCGCGACCAGGGCCGTCATCAAGACCGGCCGCAACCGCGTCATCGCTCCTTCGCGAACGGCGGCAGCCACGTCGCGCCCCTGCTCCCGCACGAGATTGAAGAACGACACCATCACCAGTCCGTTCAGCACCGCCACCCCGCTGAGCGCAATGAAGCCCACTCCAGCGGAGATGCTGAAGGGCAGGCCGCGCAACCAGAGGGAGAAAACGCCGCCCGTCACCGCGAGCGGGATGCCCGTGGAGACGAGCAACGTCTGCCGCAGGCTCCCCAGCGACATGAAGACGAGCACGAAGATCAGCCCGAGCGCCGTCGGGACGACGACCGCCAGGCGGGCGCGCGCCTCCCGCAGATTCTTGAACTGGCCGCCGAACTCGATCGAATACCCGTCCGGCAACTGGATCTGCTCGGCGATCTTCTTTTGCGCCTCGCGCACGAAACTTTCCACGTCGCGCCCGCGCAGGTTCACCATGATCGCCGCGCGCCGCTGGCCGAACTCGCGCACGACGGCGGCGATCTGTTCGACCGCGCGAAACTCGGCGACCTGATCCAGGGTCAGCAAGCCGCCGCTGTCCGTGCGAACCGGCAGCCGCTTCAGCTCTTCAATTTTCCGGCGCTCCTCTTCGGGAAGGCGCACCACGATGTCGAAGCGGCGATTGCCTTCGATCAGTTTGCCGACCTCCTGGCCGGCGAGGGCGGCGTGGACGACGCGGTTGATCTCGGCGGCATGAATGCTGTAGCGCGTCATCGCCTCGCGGCTCGGCACGATGTCGAGCAGCGGCGATTTGCCCAGCGCGTCGAACTCCACGTCCGCCGCCCCCCGGATCCCCTCCAGGATCTCCCGCGCTTCCGACGCGATTTTTTCGATGACGGCAAAGTCTTCGCCGAAGACTTTCACGGCGATGTCGGCGCGCGTGCCCTCGAGGATTTCGTTGAAGCGCATCTCGATGGGCTGGCTGAAGAGATGCCCTTCGCCGGGGAGGTGTTTGCCGAACTCCTCGGTCATCAGGTCGGCCAGGCGGTCTTTGGAGATCGGACGGCCGCGAACTTTGCGCCACGCCTTCTCCGGCTGGAACATGATGTAGGTATCGGCCACGTTCACCCCCATCGGGTCGGTCGCGATCTCGGCGGTGCCGATGCGGCTGAAGGTGTAGGCGACTTCGGGAAATTTCTCCAAGAGCAGCTTCTCGCCGCGCTCTTGCATCTTTACGCTGGCGTCCAGTCCGATGCTGCTCGTCCGGAGCATGTGGACGGCGAACGACCCTTCATCCAACTGCGGCACGAACTCCGCCCCCATGCGGCTGAAGACCGCCACGGCCGCCGCGAACAACGCCGCGCTCGCGCCGATCACCCAACGACGGCGGCGAAACGAGAAATCGAGCACGGGCGCGTAGGCGCGTTTCGCGAGGCGGATCAGACGGCTCTCCTCATGCCGAATCTCGCCGCCGAGGAGCCATGAGCAGAGCGCGGGCATCAGGGTGAGCGCCAGCGCCAGCGCCCCGACCAATGCGAAGATCACCGTCAGCGCCATCGGGCGGAACATTTTCCCTTCGATCCCCGTCAGAGCCAGAATCGGGAAGTAAACGACGGTGATGATGCAGACGCCGAAAAACATCGGGGAGGCCACCTCTTTCGCGCCGGCCAACACCTCCTGGGCCAGCTCGTGCGGGAGGAGTTTTCGCCGCAGATGCCGTTGCCGCTCCGCAAGATGGCGGATGATGTTTTCGACCATGACCACCGCCCCGTCAATGATGAGCCCGAAGTCGATCGCCCCGAGGCTCATCAGGTTGCCGGAAATCCTGCCGCGCACCATGCCGGTCATGGCGAACAGCAGGGAGAGCGGAATGGCGAGCGCCACGATGAGCGCCGCGCGCCAGTTGCCCAGCAGCAGGAGGAGAACGACGACGACGAGGATCGCGCCCTCGAAAAGGTTCTTCTCCACCGTGGCGATCGTCTTCTCGACCAGCACGGTGCGGTTGTACACGGGAAGGATCCGCACACCGGGAGGCAGCTTGGTCTGGATCTCCTTCAGCGCGGCCTCGACGCGTCGGGCGACGAGGCGGCTGTTGTCGCCGGCGAGCATGAGCGCCACGCCCAGCACGCACTCCCTGCCGTTGTAAGTGGCCGCACCGGTGCGCACCGCCTTGCCGATTACGACTTCGGCCACGTCGCGCACATGCAGCGGCGTCGCGCGGCCGCCGAAACGCAGCGGGATGTCGGCGATCTCCTGCGCGGAACGGACGCGTCCGGCGGCGCGCACCGCGACCTGCTCCCCGCCGAGCTGGATCACGCTGCCGCCGGCGTTCTCGACGTTTTCGCCGATGGTCTCCGCCAGGTCTCCGAAGGTGAGCCCGACGCTCTTGAGTTTGGCCGGATCAGGCTGCACGACGATCTGCTTTTCGTAGCCGCCTTGAGCGTTCACCTCGGCCACGCCCGGCGTGGAACGCAGCCGCGGCTTGATGACGAAGTCATGGAGGAGCTTCAGTTCCATCAACTGCGCCTCGCGCGTCGGCGGCTTGTTCGGAGCGTCGTCCGCGTACTCGACGACGTAATAGAAAATCTCGCCGAGGCCGGTCGAGATCGGCGCGAGCTTGGGAGTCAGATTCGGAGGAAGCGCATCCGCCGCGGCCTGCAAACGTTCGCTGACAAGCTGGCGCGAACGGTAAATGTCCGTGCCGTCCGCGAAGACCAGAGTCACCTGGGAGAGGCCAAACTTGGAGAGCGAACGCAGTTCGACGAGGCCGGGCACTCCAGCCATTTCGTTCTCGATGGGGAAGGTGACGAGCTTCTCGACCTCTTCCGGCGCCAGTGCGGGCACCGTGGTGTTGATCTGCACCTGGACGTTCGTGATATCGGGCACGGCGTCGATCGGCAGCCGCAGGGCGGAGGAGACGCCGATCCCCGCAAGGACGAGCGCCGCCAGCGCGACGAACGTCCGCTGTCGGATCGAGAACTCAAGGAGACGAGGGAGCATGCGGGGAGTCGCCTTTCAGTGAGAGTGTCCGCCGCCCTTGGTCGCGCGAAGCTCGATGAGCCGCAGCGTTTCGACCGCGCGCACGGCCACCGCGTCGCCGGCGTTCAGGCCCTCCGTAATCTCGATGCCCTCTTCCGTCTCCGCGCCCGTTTTGACCTCGACGCGGCGAAAGGCGCCGCCGTGCGCGGCGTAAACGGAGGCGCCCTCGACGGAGCGCAACACGGCGGCCTTCGGAACAACCAAAACCGGCGCGTCCCTCGGGATCGTGACGACGGCGGCCAAAAACTCGCCCATCGCGAGCCGCGCGCCGGCGTTGGTCACGCCCGCGACCACCTCGGCGTCGCCGAACGCCAGGGTCACCGCCGGATGAACCTTCAAGACCACGCCGCCCAGGGCGTTCCCCGCTTGGGTCACGAGGCGCACCGGCATTCCGTCGCGCAAGAGCGCGGCCTGCTCGCGCGCGATCAACCCGGAGGCCTTGGCCGCGCAGGCGATCCGCCCGCCGCCGACATCCGCCACACGCGGCGTCTCGTCGAAGACTTGCGGCGTAAAACGAATTTCCAGAGGCAGCCGGTCCTTCGTCGCTTCCGCCGTTTCAATGCCGAGGCTCCGCCGGGTCTCCTCGGACAAGAGGACTCCCTTGTCGGGATCAAAGCGCGCCCCGGACGAAACCTCCCCCTTCTCGTCGTGCCCGCAGGCCTCGCCTGCGGCATGCTCCGCGCCATGGCGATGCTCCTCCGCGGAGGGATGTTCCCCGCCGCATCCCGCCAACAGGACCGCGGCGCAAACGGAGACCGCGGCGCGCGATCTACCGCGGCGCGCGATCGAGGAGAGGATCCGTCGAAAACGCGCGGACCGCCGACGCGACGCAAGACGCTTCATGGACGCTCCTCCGTCTTGGAAGCGGACCACAGAGCGCCGTCGCCGGTGATCACCTGGATTTCCACGAAGCGTTCGTGCGCCTCGACCCATGTCCGGAGCGTTTCCGCGGTCGCCGCCAAATAGCGATCCTGCATGTCGAGATACGTTTGCACCGGCACGGCGCCGAGGCGGTATTGGCGATCCGCCAGTTCCGCGCCCTCGCGCAGACGGGACAGGTCGTCCACGGGATAGCGTTCCAGTTGCTTTCGAATGGCAAGGAAGGAGGCGTGCGCCTGAGCCAATTCCTGCTCTACCTCCCGCAACGTCTGATCGCGCGCGGCGTCGGCCTGCGCGATCCGCGCCCGGGCAGCGTCGGTTTTTCCACGTCCCGAATCCCACAGCGGCAGCGGAAGAGCGGCCGCGACGCCCACCGTTTTCTCGCGATCGCCCGAGGACTCTTGGTTGAAGAAAGGACCGATGGCCAGGTCTGGGGCGCTCTCGAGGCGCGCCTGGGCGAGCGCGCGCTGGGCGCGCTCTTTCTCCACGCGTCGCGAACGCAGCGCGAAGTTCGCCTCGCGCGCGGCGCCCCAGAGGGATTCCCAGGAAGCCGCGACGGAGGGCGGCGCCAGAGGCGCCGACAAACGCAACGGCGCGCGCGCGGGCTTCCCGCGCAGGATGTTGAGGGCGATCGCCGCGTTGTCTCGACGTTCTTCGGCTTCGCGGGCGCGCGTCTCGATCTCCACCATGCTCGCTTCGATGATCCGCTGATCGAGCAACGGTTGGACTCCTGCGGGCGCGCGGCGGGCGAGCATGGCGATCAGCGTGACGCTGCGATCGGCGACTTCTCGGGCCGCGCGCGCCTCTTGCTCGGCGGCGATCCATTCCACGCCGAGGCGCCGCGCGCGCGCCGCGATCTCCAGGCGCAACTGCTCGAGCGCAAGCCGGGCGATCTCGATGTTGCGTTCAGCGATCGCCTTGCGCAGGCTCGCCTTGCCGGGAAATTCGAACGTCTGCGCGAGGAGATAATTCTGCGCCTCGCCTTTTCCGACCAGTTCGCCCGATCCGTCGCGCACCCGTTTCTTTCCGTACTCCACGCTTATCTCCGGATTCTTCCATTGGCTGGCGGCGCGACGTTCTCCCCGCGCGGCCGCCAACTCGGCGAAGGCGGCGAGGAGATCGGGATTCCCTTCGAGCGCGTCGCGAACCACTTCATCGAGAGAGGCTGCGCGATCCGCGGCAGACGGGAGGCGCCCCTCGCGCTCTCCGGATTGCGCCAAAGGCGCCGGAGCGTCCCGGGAAGCCGCCGGCTTCGAATCTTCCGACTCCGCCTTCGCCTGGGACGCGCAAAGGCGCCAGGCCAAGAGGAGAATGATCATGAAAAATGTTCGTGTCGTCATCGAACGCCTCTCTGGAGAGGAGGTGGGCAACCCCTTTCTCGGCGGCGAGTTTCGCGCCGCGCGACTTTCTGTTTCCCGGGCAGGGGCGTTGGCGCCGGGAATCGTATGAGACGTGGAGGCCTCCCCTAGACGCGGGGAGGCAAAAACGGAGTTTCGACGAACGATTGGCGCCGGAAGGGCTCGCTGACCGACTCCACGAAGGTCTGGATGATCAACTTCTGGAGCGGAACTTCAACCTCTGCGACGCCTCCCACACACACGGAACAGGCAAGACACTGATCCAGGGAAGCGCATCCCTCGTCCGCCACGTTTTCCGAACTCGCGTGCGCGACGACCGAGAGCCCCGCCAGGAGCATCAGGACGGCAAACAGACGGCGGAGGAAAGTCATGCGTGACGTTCCCTCTACGTCAAACCCGGCAATCTGTCAAACCGCCCGTGGCCTCCGCATCAGCGCGACGCTCCCGTCGCGCGCGCCGCCTGCTCCCTCACACGGCGAAACAGCCCGCAGGCGAAGACCTGCGAGACCTCCCAGGGCGTCCGGTGCGTTTCCCGGAAAGAGTCCTCCAGGACGTATGCGTCCCCCATCGCGCGAAGCAACGCCTCGGGCGACCAGCGGCAGACCTCCAATCCGCTGCATCGCGGAGGGCCTTCCGGCGCGAACGTCGCCAGGAGCGCCCAACCGCCGACCTTCAGCCCTCGCGCCAACGCGGCGAAATACGCCTGCTGATCCTCCGGCGCGGTCAAGAAGTGGAAGGCGGCGCGGTCGTGCCAAAAATCGTAGCGTCGCGGCGGAACGAACCGGGTGATATCGGCTTCCAACCACGTCACGCTCCGTGCGCATTCGCCGAGGCGTTGTTGGCAACGCTCCAGTGCGGCGCGCGACACATCGAGCACGCTCACCTCCGTGTAGCCGCGCCCCAAGAGATCGTCGACGAACGCCGACGGACCGCCGCCTCCGACGTCGAGGACCGCCGCCTCTTTGGGCAACGCGACCCGTTCGAGGATGCGCGGGACGAACGTTGAACGCGCCTGATACCAGCTCAGATCGCCGTCGGCCTTCTCCGTGTAGACCGCATTCCAAAACTGGGATCGATCCATGACCCGCTCCTTGCGCGTTTCGACGGCCTACTTCGTCCCCATCCCGACGCTCTGCACCATCTGGAAGAGCTTGCCCTCGCTCTTGATGCTCGGGGCGATGATGATCTCGGTGCGTTGGAAATCGCGGATGGTCGCTGCGCCCACGTTGCCCATGCAGGTGTGGATCGCTCCCACGAGATTCTGCGAGCCGTCGTCGAGTTCCGCGGGGCCGAAGAGGATCTGCTTGAGCGACCCCGTCACCCCGACGCGGATGCGCGTGCCGCGCGGAAGGTTCGCGTGCGGCGTCGCCATCCCCCAATGATAGCCTTGTCCCGGCGCCTCCTTGGCTCGGGCGAAGGCGGAGCCGATCATCACCGCATCGGCGCCGCAGGCGAACGCCTTGCAAATATCGCCGCCCTTGTTCATCCCGCCGTCGGTGATGATCGGGACGTAGCGGCCCGTTCGCTTGTAGTGTTCGTCGCGCGCGGCGGCGCAATCCGCCGTCGCCGTCACCTGCGGCACGCCCAGCCCGAGCACTCCGCGCGTCGTGCAGGCCGCGCCGGGACCGACTCCCACGAGCACCCCCGAAGGGCCGCATCCCATGATTTCCAAAGTAACCTCGTAGCCCACGGTGTTCCCCACGATCACGGGGATTTTCATGGAGCGGCAGAACTTCGCCAAATCGAGCGTCTTGTACTCCGAGGAGATGTGGCGAACCGTCGAGACCGTGGACTGAACGAAAAAAACGTCCGCGCCCGCGTCCTGCGCGATTTTCCCGAAGCGTTCCGCGCGCTGAGGGATCGAGGAGACCGCGGCGGGCACGCCCGCCTTTTTGATTTCGCGAATGCGCTTCGCGATGAGTTTTTCCTGCACCGGCCGGGTATAGAGGGTTTGGAAGAGCTTCGTCGCCGTCTCCTTGTCGGCCTTGACGACCTGTTCGAGAACTTCGTCGGGGCTTTCGTAGCGCGTCTGGATGCCTTCGAGGTTCAAGACCGCCAGGCCGCCCAGTTTGCCCATCGCGATCGCAAACCGCACGTCCACCACCCCGTCCATCGCCGAGGCGAGAATCGGCACGCGAAGGCGATGCGCGCCCACAACGAACGAAGAATCCACCTCGTTGGGGTTGATGGTCACCGCGCCGGGGACGAGGGCGATCTCGTCGAAGCCATACGTCACGCGCGCCTTTCGATTCCTGCCGATCCACATTCCCATAAAATGCTGATGCTCTCGGTTGGGACGGTCGGGAGGGCGCCCCTTCCGTCCATGCTGGGGTTGGTTAACGCGAGAGGCGCGTGTTCGTGCGTCCGCAGTACGGACAACGCAACGATTCCACGCCCTCTTCGCCCTCGTAGAACCGGAGGCATTCCGGGCAACGAAACAGCGTTCTCGGCGCCGGCGGCGCGCGCAGAGCGCGATCCCTCCACCGGCTCGCGATCCAACACGCCGCCACCGGCGCGAGGACCATGACCACATAGAAAACGAAAAAACTTTCCGAGTCAATCATCGCCCCGCCTCCGATTTTCGCGGCGGTTTCTCGCCGCGCCAAAGCACCTTGACGAATCCCCACATCAACGGCGCGGCGTTCGTTCCCTCCAGCGCGGCGAAGCGCAGGGACTGCACGAAGCGCAAGGCCGCGTCGTCCACGCGATCGGATCCCGAGCCGCGCTCCACGAAAACATATCGCGCCTCCCCCTGCGGCGTCACGCCGGCGCGCACGACGGTCGGCGCGATCGGCTCATCGCGCTCCATGGACGGCAGCGACGAGGGCGCTGAGGGATTGCGCGTCGCGATCTCTCCGTAGACGCGCCAGGCCGATCCTTCCTCGGACGCGGGCGGCGAAGTCTCCTCGCCCAAGATCGCCGAGCCGAACGTCGGCGGCGCTTCGGCGAACGCCATCTCTCCCCCCTCCTTCGCGCTCCAAAGCATTGGTTCGTAGAGACGAGGGCGCGACGGAGACGGCGCCTCGGATTCGACGAATCGCGCGTCGGGCGCGCGGCGGCGAGTCGCCGCGGAGAATCCCCGATCCGAAGGCAGCGCAAAGATCGTCGGATCCGACCAATCCCTCTGGATCTCGGCGCCTTTCTCGATCGACGACGGCGGGTCGAGGATTACGAAAGCCGACTCTTTGCGGCGCTCCGCCGTGGTCCGTTTCACGGCGAGCGGCGCGTTCCACCAGAAGAGCGGGGCGTGCCAGGCCGCGACCGCCGCGGCCAAGAGGGCGATCCCCCGCCAGCCGCGGAGTTTCATGGACCGTTGGCGGCCGGCGCCGGACGCTGCGTCGCGATCGTCACCCGAAACCCCTTCTGCATCGCCAACGCGGCGACCTGCTGGACGCGCCCCTGCGGCACCGACTCGTCCGCGTTGAGCGTGATCCAATCGGCGAAATGCTCCTCGGCCGCCGCTGCGAGCTTCGTCTTGAGCGCCTCCTCGTCCACCGCCATCTCGTCAAAGAAGATCAACGGCGCCTCGCCGCCGGCGGCCTTCAAAGAGATCACGTAACGCCCCTGCTGGCTCGTGCTCGGAAAGCTTGTCACCGGCAGGCGCACCTCGATCCCCGGCTGAAGCACGAACGACCAGCTCAGCAGGAAGAAAAAAACGAGGAGCAGCACCACGTTCGCCACGGGCGCCAGATCCAGAAACCGCGCCTCGGCCGCGGGTTGGCGCAACAATCGCATGAGACAAACCTCCCCAGCGGACGGTTAAGGCTCCGAGAGATCGAACTCGTCCTTCCGCCGCTCGCGCTCGACCTGGGCAAACACGTTCATCAGTTCCGTCGCGCAAATCTCCATGTCGCGGATGAGATCGTTCTTGCGCGAGAGAAGGAACTGGTACGCCACGTACGCGGGCACCGCCACCGCCAAACCCATCGCCGTCGCAATAAGCGCCTCCCAGATACCGCCCGCCAGATCCGTGGCGGTGACCAGCCGTCCATCCGCCTGGATTTTGTGAAAGGCCTTCATCATCCCGATCACCGTCCCCAACAGCCCGAGAAGCGGCGCCGCCTGGGCGACCGTCCAGAGAATCGGCAGGTTTTTTTCGAGCTGGCGTTCCTCATGGATCGCCGTCGCGTCAATCGCCTCGCGAATGTCCGCGCGGCTGCGGTCGTTGTGCAGAATCGCCGCGCGCGCGACGCGCCCCACGGGCCCCGGCGCATCGTCGCAGAGCGAGATCGCTTCCACCTGGTTGTTCCGACGGATGCAATTGCGCAACCCTTTCAAAAAATCCGACAACGCAATTTGCGCGCGATGATACGACAAGGCGCGCTCGATGAAAACGCCGAGCCCGATCAGGCTGATCGCAAAGAGCAACCAAGCCATCGGACCGCCATGGGCAAAAATCGCGAACATCGGTCCAAGATTATCCACTCAACTTCTTGCAACGCAAGAACTTATCGCTGAAAGCGATCCCCATGTTTCGGGAGATGAAAATTCCAGGTTAGAAGTAAGGCGTCTCCACCTTGTACTCCTCGGCGACCGCGCGCACCTGATCGAGAAGCCTTTCTTGATTTTCCGGCGAATCCGTCATCCGACTGAGAAGATCGTAAATTTTTTGGCGCGCCCAGGCGCCCGCGATCGTCTTCGGCCCGGTCGGCTTCTGGGGAATCGGAAGCTGGACCAACAACTCCTTCGTGCCCTTCAGGCTGTCGCCGAGCACCTGGAGACTGATCTTCTCCGCTTGACCGGGCGTGTAGCGGCCGAAGAGCAGCAACGGGCTGTCTCGATAAAGATTCGGGAGGTTTTGCGGAAAGACTTGGGCGCCCTCCACGCCGGCGAAACGGAAACGGAGGTTAAGGAAGAGCGGGTGGCGAACCTGACGCGCGAGCCGAAGGAATTCCTCCGGCGCGTCGGCCGCTTGAGCAGTGAGCCGCAGCCACCCTTGATTCCGATAGGCGAGCAGATCAAGCAAGAAACCGTTCACATCCCGCCCCGCGCTGAACGAAAAGATCGAAACCGCATTGTCGTTTTTTTCGGAAAGGCGATTGATGATCTGGGTGCTGTCGCGAATGCCTACCGTGGGAATTCCGTCGCTCAGGATGAACCCCATCGCCATGCGGTTTTTCCCCGGGGATTGGCCCACCAGCGGCCGCAGGGCGTCGTAAAAGTCCGTCGTGCCCGCGGAACGGAGCCCTTCGAGCCAAGCGCGCACCTCCTCGCGCGGCGGATTCGAGGCCGAACACCACTCCTCGCGGAAACGGCTGAGACGGTCGCGGAACGCATAGAGGCGAAAGCGGTCGGAGGAGTTGAGTTGCGCGAGCGAATCGAGAAGCCCCTGTCGAAAAGCCCGCAACCGCGTCCCGCCGATGCTTGACGAGATGTCCATGACGTAGGTGACATCCCGCGGGATTACTTCCAACGCCTTGCC
The DNA here is from genome assembly GCA_013360985.1 of Verrucomicrobiia bacterium. GTDB lineage: Bacteria > Verrucomicrobiota > Verrucomicrobiia > JABWAM01 > JABWAM01 > JABWAM01. The sequence continues at coordinate 11,275 of JABWAM010000052.1, forward strand.
GGGCTTCGCCGTGATGCGGATGAGGAACCACCCCTCCCGCGCCCCTCCGCGTCCCGGTTGCTCCTGGGTGAAGAGCTCCACGTTCAGGAAATCGTTGAGCGATTCATACTTCGGCGCCGCGGTCGGCTGATCTTCCAGCAGACTCCGCGACTCGGTCTTCACGTCCGCCCGAGGAGCCGCGGGCGCGAGTTCCGCGGGGCCCGTTCCGCCCGGCGCGCCGAAGAGAAAATCATCCAGACGCGACCAACCCGCGGAACGCATGGGGTCGCCCACCACGAGGCCCCGGCTCTCCCCGAGACGCGCCGAGACGGAAACCCCCGCCCCTCCCTCGCTCGGCTTGGGCGCCACGGGGGCGCCAGGCGCCTCGATCGTCGGACGCCCCGCGCTGCCGCTCGTCCCTTTGGAAGGCGGCTGGATGGATGAGGCGATCGCGCGCTCGAAATCGCCGCGTGAAAAAAGCTCGGGCGTCGGCAGAGACTCCGTCCCGAGCGCGACGCGCGGTTTCGCGTCCTGAACCGGCGGCGAGCCGGCGGGAAGCGTGGGCGAAGAAGGGGTTTCCGCCAGCATTTGCGCGAAGACGCGTGGCGCCGCGGAGGGCGGCAAGGAGGCGCGGTCGGACGAAGGCTCCGCGCTGGGGCGCGCGGGC
>JABWAM010000356.1 GCA_013360985.1 Verrucomicrobiia bacterium
GCGGCGGCGGCGATCATGTCGCTCCCGCCCGAGGCGTGCAGCGTCAGGAAGCGCACTCCGGGACGCGTGAGGTTCGCCGCGGCGCGCTGAACGGTGTTCGGAATATCGTGGAGTTTGAGATCCACGAAGGCGCCATGCCCGCGCTCGATCACCTCTTCGACGGCGGTCCAACCTTCGCGCGTGTAGAGTTGCAGGCCGATTTTAAAAAGATGGACGAGCGCGCCGAGACGGTCCATCACCGCCGCCGCTTCCGCCCGCGTGTCCACGTCCAACGCGGCGATCACGGGCGCGCGGACGGGAGGGGCGGCGCTCATGGCGTCTTCAGAGGCGGGAGATCAAGAGATCTCGATTCTCGGCAAGCGGTTTCGGGAGGCGGGAACGCAGCTTGATGAAAAATTCGCCCTGCGCATGAACCTCTTGGCGCCACTCCTCGGCCTGGATGGCCAGGGCCTGACTCAAGCGGTCGCGGGAGTATCCCGGAAGCCCTTCGAGATCAATCCCGTCGAGGCGCGGCATCCAGCCAATCGCGGTCTCTTCCGCTTCCGCCCGCCCATGGCAACGGTCCACGATCCACTTGAGGATCCGCATGTTCTCGCCGAAACCCGGCCACAAGAATTCGCCCTGGGCGTCCTTGCGAAACCAGTTTACGCAGAAGATGCGCGGGAGATGCTCGATCTTCGAGCGCATGTTCAACCAGTGAGCGAAGTAATCGCCCATGTGGTAGCCGCAGAAAGGAAGCATCGCCATCGGATCGCGCCGAATCTGGCCCGCGCCGCCCACGGCGGCGGCCGTCATCTCCGAACCCATCGTCGCGCCGAGATAGACGCCGTGCGCCCAGTTGAAGGCCTGGTAGACCAGCGGCACGGTCGTCGAGCGTCGCCCGCCGAAGATGATCGCGCTGATCGGCACACCCTCGGGATCGTCGGCTTCGGGGGCGAGGCAGGGGTTGTTCGCCATCGGAGCGGCGAAACGACTGTTCGGATGCGCCGCTTTCTCTTTCGACGCAGGCGTCCATTTCTTTCCCTGCCAATCGAGCGCCTCGGCGGGCGGCGGACCGTCTTTCCCCTCCCACCAGACGTCCAGGTCCGGCGTCAAAGCGACGTTCGTATAGATCGTATCGCGGCGGATGGTCGTCATCGCGTTCGGATTGGATTTCATGCTTGTGCCGGGAACGACGCCGAAGTAACCGCTCTCGGGATTGATCGCGCGCAGACGGCCATCCTTGCCGGGCTTCATCCACGCGATGTCGTCGCCGACCGTCCAAATTTTCCAGCCTTTGTAGCGCGCGGGCGGCACCATCATCGCGAAGTTCGTTTTGCCGCAGGCGCTCGGAAAAGCGGCGGCGACCCAGGTCTTCTCGCCCTGGGGAGATTCGACGCCGAGAATGAGCATGTGCTCGGCGAGCCAACCCTCTTCGCGGGCGAGCCATGACCCGATGCGCAGAGAGAGACACTTCTTGCCGAGCAGGACATTCCCGCCATAGGCCGATCCGACGGAAATGATCGTGTTGTCCTGAGGGAAATGGCAGATGAGCCGACGGTCGGGATGCACATCGAGCATCGCGTGAAGCCCGCGGTTAAAGCCGTTCCCGTTCCCGAGATGCCGCAGGGCAAGATCGCCCATGCGCGTCATCACCCCCATGCTGAGCACGACGTAGATCGAATCGGTCAGTTCGACTCCGACTTTGGAGAGCGGCGAGCCGGGAGGCCCCATCAGATAGGGCACCACGTACATCGTGCGCCCTTCCATCGCGCCGCGGCACATCTCCTTGAGCTTCGCGTACATCTCGGCGGGCGCCGCCCAGTTGTTCGTCGGCCCGGCCTCCTCCTCGCGCGGCGTGCAGATGTAGGTGCAGTGCTCGACGCGCGCCACGTCGTTCGGGTTGGAACGATGGTAATAGCAGCCGGGAAGCTTCTCCTGATCGAGGCGGAGGAGCACCCCTTGCTTGACCGCTTCCTTGGTGAGATGCTCCTTTTCGCCCCGCGATCCGTCGCACCAGAAAATGCGCGAGGGCTTCAGCAGTTCAACCTGGTCGGCGACCCACTGGTTCAGCGTGGAGTTCGAGGAGTAACACTTGCCGAAGTCGGAGCGATCCATATCAAGAGAG
>JABWAM010000357.1 GCA_013360985.1 Verrucomicrobiia bacterium
CGTTGCGGCGGAGCGCGGCGATCGTCGCGGGACGGCAGCGCAGGAAACCCTCGGCGACCGCCGTGCGGACGACCACGGGTTTCGCGCCGACGTCCACCATGCGCGCCGCGCCGCGCGCGTCGAGATGGGTGAGGGCGGGGCGATGTTTCGCGCTCATGCGGCCTCCATGGTATCGAACGTTGGGAGGAGGGCAACGCAATCCCCCGCGCGGGGAGGACGGACGTCGCCGTCGTCAAGGAGGAGCGCGTTGGCTTCGACGAGCGGGGTGAGGTCGCCCGAATGTTTCCAGGGGAGCAGCCGCGCCTCGTTCCCGCGCGCGCCGGACGTCAGTCGCGCGGGGAACCAGGAACGCCGTCCGTCGCCAGGGTCGCGAACGACGGCGCGCAAGGTCGCCCTGATGAAGCGCGGCGGGGCGCTTCCCTCCATTCGCGCGAGCGCCCGACGGACAAAGGCGTGGAAGCCGACGAAGTGCGCAAGCGGGTTGCCCGGCAGGCCGAACGCCACGCGTTGGCCGCGCGAGGCGAAGATGAGCGGACGCCCCGGCCGGCTGTTGACGGAGGAGCAATGAATGACGAAGCCGGCGGCTTCGAGCGCTGCGCGCGCGTGATCGCGTTCGCCGGGGCCGGAGCCGCCCGAGATCAGCACGAGGTCCGCTTCCGACGTTTGCGTCGCCCGGCGCAACGCCGCCGCCGAGTCGGGGAGATGCTTTTGCCGCGCGCGGAGCCCCATCGCCCCGAGGAGGGCGCGCAGCAGGGGGCCGTTCGCGTCGCGGAGGCGTCCCGCGGCCAGCGGGCGATTCGCGGGGAGGATCTCGTCGCCCGTGACGAGGTGTTCGATCTTGGGACGCCGAACGACGCGCAGATGGGAAATGCCGCACGCGGCGAGAAGACCCGCCGCTCCCGGGAGGAAGCGGCGTCCGGCGGACAGGATCTCCGCGCCTGCGCGCAGGATGGCGCCGCGTCGGCGAATGTTGGCGTCCGGCGGACACGGCGTCCTGACGCGCACCATGTCGCCGCAAACCGCGCAATCTTCCTGGCGCGCCACGGCGACAGCGCCCCGCGGGACCATGCCGCCGGTGAGAATGCGCGCTGCTTCGCCCGGGCGCAGCCGTCGGGACACGGCGTGTCCCGCGGCAATGTGGGCGACGAGGCGAAAGGATGTTTTGCCGGGGAGAGCGCCGAAGGCGAAACCGTCCATCGCGCTCTGGTCGAAGGAAGGTTGATCCACGTCAGCGCGCGCGGGAGCGGCGAGGACGCGTCCGACCGCGAGGTCGAGAGGGACGTCTTCCTCGGGGAGCCGCGAGGCCTTTCGATCAATGAGCCGCCAGACCTGTTCGATCGCGATCATTCTCGGGGAATTGCGGCGACCTTCCAAATGGGAACCTCCCGCTTCAAACGGTCCATGAACCCCTGGAGAAGCGCGAAGGCTTCCGCGCGATGCGCCGCTTCGACGCGCACGTGAATGGCCGCCTCGCCGACGGGGACCTCGCCGAGGCGGTGGAGGACGAGGGCGCGGCGACAAGGATGCGCTTTCTCGAGTTCGCCAAGGATCCGGCGAATTTCGGCGACCGCCATGTCGGCATACGCTTCGTAGCGGAGCGCGCGGATGGGGCGCAATTCCTCGGTTTCCCGCACCACGCCGTAAAACTCGGCGAGGGCGCCCGCTCCGGGATCGTTCCCCCACGCGCGCGGCGGATAGGGGATCGGTTGATGCGTCAGGAGAACTTCCAGGTGCATGACGACCGCGCGCGTGGACGATGGTCGGGCGACGGGATCAACCGCCCGACACCGGCGGAAGGATCGCGACCTCGTCGGTTTCGTTCAGGATCGCGTCTTCGTCGGCGTACTCTTGATTGCGCGCGAGACGACAGATGGCGCGCTGGGGTTCCAGAGAGGGATGACGGCGAATCGTTTCCTCCCAGAATTCGCGGACGGAGAGGGGGCGCCCCGCGGACCACGTCTCCTCGCGGCATCCCGCCGCGATGGAGGCTGAGGCGAAATAGAGAATTTTCATTTCCAATCCGGTGAGAAAGGGAAGGGCGAAGGCGGCGGCGGGGTTCGTCTCAACCGCCGATGGCCGTCATGGGGCGTCCATCGCCGGGGC
>JABWAM010000358.1 GCA_013360985.1 Verrucomicrobiia bacterium
AGCACGACGTGGCCGCGCGCGGCGAACGTTTCCGCCAGCGCTCTCCCCAGGCCGCGCGTCGCGCCGGTGAGCGCTATTCGCAGAGAGGTCGTCGGAAGCGTTTTCATCACGGGGAGACGAACGGTCCGGGCGCGCGCGCGCGGGTCAAAGTGTGAGGTTCGCGTCGGTCACCGCGCCTTGCGACGCGCTGGTGACGTGCGCGGCGAACTTGGCCAGGACGCCCCGGGTGTAACGCGGCGCGGGTTTCTTCCAGGCTTTCCGCCGGCGGGCCAGTTCCGCGGCGGACACGTCCAGGGTGAGGGTGCGTTGGAGGGAATCCAGGAGGATGCGGTCGCCGTTGCGGACCAGGGCGATCGGGCCGCCGACGTAGGCTTCGGGGGTGACATGCCCGACGACAAACCCGTGGCTGCCGCCGCTGAAGCGTCCATCGGTGATCAGGGCAACGTCCCGGCCGAGTCCTTTGCCCATGATGGCGCTGGTGGGCGAGAGCATTTCCCGCATGCCGGGTCCGCCCTTGGGGCCTTCGCCGCGAATGACGACGACGCGCCCCGCCTTGACGCCGCCGCCGAGAATGGCTTTGAGCGCGGTTTCTTCGCCTTCGAACACCAGGGCCTTCCCCTCGAAGCGGGCGCCCTCCTTGCCCGTGATTTTTCCCACGGCGCCTTCGGGGGCGAGGTTGCCGCGGAAGATGACGAGGTGGCTCTCCTTTTTGATCGGGCGATCGAACGGGCGGACGATGGCGGGAGTCGGCGGATACGGGCGGACGTCCGCGAGGGTTTCGGCGAGGGTTTCTCCCGTCACGGTGAGGCAGTCGCCGTGGAGCCGGCCCGCGTCGAGCAAGGTCTTCATGAGCGGGCGGATGCCGCCGATCGCGACGAGGGCGCTCATGCTGTATCTCCCGCTGGGCTTGAGGTCGGCGAGCACCGGCACGCGTCGGCCGACGCGGGTGAAGTCGTCGAGGGAAAGCTTGACGTTCGCGGCATGCGCGATGGCGAGCAGGTGGAGCACCGCGTTGGTGGAACCGCCCAGGGCGACGACGACGGCGATCGCGTTCTCGAAGGCTTTTTTCGTGAGGATCTCGCGCGGGCGGATGCCCTGGCGCAACAGGTCCACGACGGCGGCGCCCGCGCGCCGGCAATCGTCGAGTTTCGCGGGCGAGACGGCGTCCTGCGCGGAACTGTTGGGAAGGCTCATGCCGAGGGCCTCGATCGCGCTGGCCATGGTGTTCGCGGTGTACATCCCGCCGCAGGCGCCGGCGCCGGGGATCGCGCAGGCTTCCACGGCGTGCAGTTCCGCGTCGCTGAGTTTGCCGGCGGCATGTTGCCCGATCGCCTCGAACACCGAAACGATGTCGAGCTCCCTGCCGCGCGAGGAGGCCGACGGCCCGGCGAGGCAGCCCGGAAGGATGGTGCCGCCGTACACGAAGACTGCGGGACGATTCATGCGCGCCATGCAGATGAGCGCGCCGGGCATGTTCTTGTCGCAGCCGCCGATGGCGACGTACCCGTCCATGCCGCTGCATCCGACAACCGTCTCGATGGAATCGGCGATGACCTCGCGCGAGACGAGGGAGTATTTCATGCCCTCGTTGCCGTTCGAGATCCCGTCGGAAACGGTGATCGTGTTGAACACGATCGCCTTGCCGCCGTTCGCATTCACGCCCTTTTCCGCCTCGAGGGCGAGCTGGTCGATGTGCATGTTGCACGGCGTGACGCGGCTCCAGGTGGACGCGATGCCGATGATCGGTTTCTGGAAGTCGGCCTCCGTGAATCCCACGGGGTACAACATGGCGCGCGCAGCGGCGCGCTCCGGACCGTCGAGGAGCGGTCCGGAAAAGGGACGGAGATTGGTCGGAGGACGGGAACGGCGGATGCGCGGCTGCATCGGGGGAATCTAAAAGGAGCTTGGAAAAGCGCAAGGCGCACGGCGCGCCCCAAATCCCCGCGTCAGGCATGGGGGGGGAGTCCATCCTCGGTCGAGGAACAGGCGACGCCCTCGCCACATTTTGAACTCAACGGCTCGGCCGGCGGCCTCGCCCTACCTTTCCCGTGCGATATCTTTCTCCATGCGTCCGGGGGATTTTCC
>JABWAM010000359.1 GCA_013360985.1 Verrucomicrobiia bacterium
GGCGCCGCAGCAGCGGCTTCACCACAAAATGTTGGAGAAGCGTCACGCATTTCTCGATCGAGGATGGGTTTCCCTATGCCTTACGCGGGGATTTGGGAACGGGGTTCGGGCTTGAAGCGCGATCCCTCCCGCTGCTACAAGCCCGCCCATGGCGCGCTCGGGAATTCTCGCCGGTGGAAACTGGATCGTGGACCGCATCAAACTCGTGGACCGATGGCCGGATCAGGACACCTTGGCGATTATCGAAAGCGAAAGCCGGGGAAGCGGCGGTTCTCCGTTCAACCTGCTGCTCGGCCTCTCGCGCCTTCGCGCGGGCATCCCGCTGGAGGCCGTCGGCCGAGTGGGAGAAGACGCCGACGGAGAGTACGTGTTCGAGGCGTGCCGGCGCGCCGGCGTGAATACCCGCTTTCTTCGCGCGATCCCCGAGCATTCCACTTCTTACACGGACGTCATGACCGTAAAGACCACGGGACGCCGCACGTTTTTCCATCACGCCGGCGCTAACGCGCGCCTCGACGTGGAAGATTTCGAGCCGCGCGCCTCCAACGCCCGCATCTTTCACCTCGGCTATCTGATGCTTCTCAACGCCCTCGACGCGCCCGACCCGGTTTTCGGAACGCGCGCCGCGCGCGTGCTGGCGCGCTTCCGCGAGGCGGGCTTCAAGACGAGCGTGGACGTCGTCAGCGATCTTTCCGAGCGCTTTCCCCGCGTGGTGATTCCCGCTCTGCCGCACGTCGATTATCTCATCCTCAACGAAATCGAGGCCGGACACGCCACCGGCATCCCGCTGCTGCATGACGGCAAAGTCGACGAAGCCGCGCTTCCGCGCGCCGCCCAGGCGCTGCTCGACCACGGAGTCCAGGAATGGGTCGTCATTCACTTTCCGGACGGCGCTTACGCGCGCGCGCGCTCGAGCGCGGATTTTTTCTTCCCCTCGTTCGACTGTCCGCCCGAATGGATCAAGAGCGCGGTCGGCGCGGGCGACGCCTTTTGCGGCGGGATGCTCTACGGGCTTCACGAAGGATGGGCCATGACCGAATGCCTGCGTCTCGCGGCGTGCGCCGCCGCCGCAAGCCTTGCGCACCTCACCTGCACGGAGGGCATCTTGCCGCTCGCGGAAACGCGCGCTCTGGCCCAGCGATTCCCGTTGAGGAAGCGTTGATTCAAAATCTCCAGCGCACAGGTTTTCCCGCTTTTCTCGCCGCCTCTTTTGATGTAGGAGAGTAGCCTTATGGCGTTTCGCTTTCCGTTCCGTCGTTCTAAAGATTCCGCGCCGCCTGCGTCCGCGGCGCCGCCGCCGCTCCCTCCCGCCGCGAGACCGAAATCGGAAACCTCTTCGTCGCCAACGCGTGCGCCGACCCCCACATCGCATCCGACGACAGTCCATCCAGGCGCCACGATCCTGCGCCCGCCCAAGGCCCAAACCATCGCTCCGCGACAAGGCTCTCTCGCCGCGGCACTCAAAGCGGCGACGGCGCAACCTCCGCCCGGCGCGCCAACCGGTTCTCAATCGGCGATGTTCAAGCCAAAGGTGAGCGTTACCCTCGGCGCGCCTCCTCCCGCGCCTCCTCTTCCGATCCCTCGCCTCCCCAAGCCCCCGCCTTCCCCCATCCCCACACCTCCTCCCGCGTCTCCCGCCGCCGCCTCCTCCGCCATCGCACCTCCTGCCGCCACTTCAGCGGCCGCGGCATCTGCCGCGGAAACGCAAGGCAGCATTCGCCTCGCCCTTTCCGATCTCGTGCCTTTGCTTCCGGAAAATGTCCTGCGCGCGGACGTCGCCTCCGATCTCCTCCCCGCCGATGTCTCGGTGCCGACTTCGGAAATCCTGCCGCAGCTCGTCACGGGCAAGGTGCAGATCCCCCTCTCGACGATCACCCAATCGCTTCCTCCCGAAGCGGTGGATCCATCGATCGCCTCCAGCGGCGACCTCCGAATTAAAATTCCGCTGCACCTCATCGTTCCGAAACTGCCGCCTTCGGCCATCTCTCTGCCTCAGGACCAAGCGAAGCAGGATCTCGATCCGAAGATCGCCGCGCCTTTCACGGAACGCAGCGCGTCGCGTGCGATCCCGCCGTCGCCCCCGGC
>JABWAM010000360.1 GCA_013360985.1 Verrucomicrobiia bacterium
CGGACTCGATATCTCCGCGCGCGCCTGCCGCCGCGCCCGGGCGCGCTGCCGCGATCTCGTCAACACGCGGATCGTTCGCGCGGACCTGATCCGCTTTCAAGATCCCGCGGGGTTCGATCTCATCCTCGCCGCGGAGATGCTCTATTATCTTTGGGATCGGGCGTCCGACCGCGAAGGGGTCGCCGAACGCCTCGGCGCGCTCGTCCGCCCCGGCGGTTGGGTCGTCCTCGTCCTTGGCGGAAGCGGGATCGAACAGGATTGGGAGGGTTGGCTCGAAGCCCGCGCCGGTCTCGCGCGCATCGAGACCCGTTTTCTGGAGGACCCCGTGCGCCCCTGGCGTTTCTCGCTGCTCCGGAAATCCGGCGGATCGCCTCCTCAGCCGACCTGAAACTCCCAAGCGAGACGGCGGCGACCTTGGAAGGCGAAGCGGAGGCGCAGCGCGAGCGCAGGGACGCGTCCTCCGTAAACGGGTGAGTGGGAGACCTCGATCAACTCGGGCGCAAGCCCTTCTTCGAAGAGGAAGCGGCCTCCGGGCAGTTCGACTCGATTCTCTCGCACAACGACGGCCTGAGGGCTGAACGAGGGATCGAGATGCAGGAACAATGCCGCGCGGTGGTCTCCCGCCGCTTCGATTTCGTCCATCGCCAGGAGGCGATGGCGCCGTTTGTCGAGCCGCAAGGTGCGACCATGCCGCGCCCGGAAAGGGCGGAAACCGCGGTGCTCCCCGGCAAAGAGCGTTTCTGCCTCCGAATCTTTCCATGTCAGACAACGGGCGCGGGTTTCGTCGGCAAGTTTCCGCCAGTCGCGCAGGCGGCTCTGCTCCAGCCCGTCGAGTGCGAGCGTGCTGTGCATCGCCGTCGAACGAAACCGGTCGCGCGTCGCGGGATCGGCGCTGTAACCGCACGTCCCGCGTTCCACGACGATCGGCCGCCCGTCCGCGCGGAGGACAACCGCCAGCTTGTCGTTGTGCGCATGGCCGCCGACTCCCTGTTGTCCGTTGGGGCCGCATGCGACATGACAAGAAAGCCTCGCGGAACGGAGGACATAAAGCCCGCTTGCTTTTAGGGCGACCGATTCGCGCGGATCGAGCGGCGGCTCTCCCGTGTTTCGCGTCGTAGCCTTCGCGTCGCGCGGAAGGAGGTTGAGCGTTCCGCTGTCGTCGTCGCCGATCCTTGGATCGAGGTCTTCCGCTCCGCGCAGCGCGGCGTCCACTCGCGCGAGGCGGGCGGTCCGCTCGCCGAACGCCGCGGGGAGCGGGCGGCGCGCGGCGGTAGCCGCCTTTTCCACGAGGCGATAGAGTTCGAGCGCGAAGCGATGGTAGGCGGTCGAAGCTTCCGCGTGGAATCCGTCGGCATCGGTCTGGATCTCCATCTCGGCGAGGAGTGTCCGAAGGGATCTCGCGCGCCATTCGTCGGCTTCGCGGAATTGGGGAACGAAGAGGGAGAGGACGAACAACCCTGCGAGATCGGCCAGATAATGATTGGTCCGTCCGTAGGGCGTCCATTCGAGATGAGTCCGGACGAACCTCCCGTGGGCGAGGAGCGCGGAGAGCATCTCGCGGAGCAACGGCGCGCAATCGGAAAAACCGGGGCGCGCCGCGAGGAGCGCCAGGGCGCGCGCCCAGGAAACGGCGCGTAGAGCGACCTCCATCGCGTTGAGCCAGTGCGGGCCGAACTCGGGCGGATTGCGCGCGAGGAAATCGCGCGCGAACCGCGCCCAAGCCGCCGCGTATTCTTCGCGCCCGGTGAGGCGCCAGGCGCGGGCGAGCGGCAGCGCCCATCCGAAACGTCCCACCTCCCAGAGCCGTCGGATATCCGTGACGCCGTCGCGCGCCGGATGAAACACGTTGAAGCGGGTGAAGTGGATCTCGCTTGGCCATTCGGCGCCCGTGCGCGGATCGCGATGCCAAAGCGCGGGCAGGTCCACGGCGCACGGTTCGCCAAAGATCGCGGTCGTTCCGCGAAGGATGGCGTCCGCTTCCGCGAGAAGCGACGGGGCGTCCTCCAGGTCCGAGGAGAGCGCGGACGGCGACGCCGCGAGCCAGTCGGCGGCGCAGCGCGCGGCATCCGCCTCCGGCGGAAGC
>JABWAM010000361.1 GCA_013360985.1 Verrucomicrobiia bacterium
GCCGCGCCGAATGCGACCTGCGCGATGCCGCCGCGGCGCGCCGAGAGATCGAAGCCTTCCGTCCCACGCTCCTCCTGCATCTCGCCGCGCGCTGCGGCGGGATCGAGGCGAATCGTTTGCAGCCCGGGAGTTTTTTCTACGAGAACGCCCTCATGGGAATCCAACTGATCGAGACGGCGCGCGCGCTCGGCGTGGCGAAGACCGTCGTGCTCGGCACGGTCTGCGCCTATCCGAAGTTCGCGCCGGTTCCGTTTCGCGAAGAAAGCCTCTGGGACGGTTATCCCGAGGAAACCAACGCGCCTTATGGGCTCGCGAAAAAGATGCTTCTCGTCCAGCTTCAGGCCTATCGCCAGCAATACGGATTTCGCGGGGTTTTCCTGCTGCCGGTGAACCTCTACGGTCCGTGGGACAGCTTCGATCTCACAACCTCGCACGTGATCCCCGCCCTGATCCGCAAGATGGAAGAGGCGCGGCGCTCGGGCGCCGCGTCGATCACCCTGTGGGGAAGCGGCGCGGCGTCGCGGGAATTCCTTTACGTGGAGGACTGCGCGGAAGGGATCCTGCTCGCCGCGGAGCGTTACGACGCGTCCGAACCCGTGAACCTCGGCACCGGCGCGAGCGTGACGATTCGGGATCTCGCCATCAAGGTGGCAGCGGCGACGGGATTCACCGGCCGCCTGGAGTGGGACCGTTCGAAGCCCGATGGCCAGCCGAAGCGACAGCTCGACACGTCGAAGGCCAGGGAACGCTTCGGTTTCGAGGCGAAGACTTCGCTCGACGAAGGGTTGTCGCGGACGGTCGCCTGGTTTCGCGAGCATTTCCGCGCATGATCGGCGGCCGGCGAGTCGCGGTGGTGCTGCCGGCATTTCGGGCGGGAAAAACCCTGGAGCGGACGGTTGCTGAGATTCCGCGCGACGTGGCGGATGACGTCCTCCTGGTGGACGACGCGAGCGACGACGATACCGTCGAGGTGGCGAAGCGGCTGGGGCTGAGAACCTTCGTCCACGCGCGCAACCTCGGCTATGGCGGCAACCAGAAGACCTGCTATCGGGAAGCGCTCAAGCTGGGCGCCGACATCGTGGTGATGCTGCACCCCGACTATCAGTATTCGCCGCGTCTGGTCGGCGCGATGGCGTCCATGGTGGCCAGCGGGCATTACGACGTCGTCCTCGGATCGCGGATCCTGGCGCAGAACGCGCGCGACGGCGGGATGCCGCTCTACAAATATGCCGCCAATCGCGCGTTGACGTTCGTTCAGAACGGGCTGATGCGGCAGAAGCTCTCCGAGTATCACACCGGCTACCGCGCCTTTTCGCGCGCGGCGCTGGAAAGCCTTCCTCTCAGTGAGAACTCCGACGATTTCGTCTTCGACAATCAGATGCTCTGCCAGGCGATTGCGGCGGGGTTTCGCGTCGGCGAGATCTCCTGTCCGACGCGCTATTTCGCGGAAGCCTCCTCAATCAACTTCCGTCGGAGCGTGACCTACGGGTTCGGCGTGCTGCGTTGCGCGTGGAAGTACTCGCGATTTCGGAGAGGCGCGAGGAAGCGCCCCTGACTTCCGCATCGAGCGAACGAGAGCGCATCCGCCGCAGGAGCGCGCGTCGTTGTGCGCCGGCGGACGCCGCAGCGTCTTTGTCAGTCGCTACGCGCCTGCGGGCTCCTGCCATTTTCCGCGGCTTTTGATGAGGTCGATGAGGCGGTCCACGGCCTCGGCTTCGGGGACATGGTACTGGACGCATTCCTTGCCGACGTAGAGATTGATCTTGCCGGGCGCGCCGCCGACGTAGCCGAAATCGGCGTCGGCCATTTCGCCGGGGCCGTTGACGATGCAGCCCATCACGGCGAGCTTGACGCCCTTGAGGTGGGAGGTCTTTTCCTTGATCCGTTCGGTGACGGTCTGGAGGTTGAAGAGCGTCCGTCCGCAGGAGGGGCAGGAGACGTACTCGGTCTTCGTGATCCGGCTTCCGGAAGCTTGGAGGATGTTGTAGGCGAGATGGAGGGCCGTGCGCGGATGCGACCCGTCGCCGAGCTGGATCGCGTCGCCGAGGCCGTCGCAGAGCAGCGCGCCGAATTCTTTGGCCG
>JABWAM010000053.1 GCA_013360985.1 Verrucomicrobiia bacterium
CGCCGCGACATGGGCAAGAGCGTCTTCGCCGACCTCCGCGACGAGACTGATCGCATCCAGGTCTACGCGCAGAAAAACGTCCTCGGCGACGAGGCCTTCGCGCGTTTCGCGCATCTCGATCTCGGCGATATCCTCGGCGTCGAAGGAGAACTCTTCACGACGCGCACCGGCGAGCTGACGGTGAAGATCTCGTCCTACACCCTCGTCGCGAAGGCGCTCCGCCCTCCGCCCGAAAAATGGCATGGCCTCCAGGACATTGAGGCGCGCTATCGCCAGCGTTATCTCGACCTGATCTCCCATCCCGAAGCCGGCGCGCGTTTTCGCCAGCGCAGCCGAATCGTCCGCGCCCTCCGCCGCTTTCTGGACGACCGCGGATTTCTCGAAGTCGAAACGCCAATGATGCAGGCGATCGCGGGAGGCGCCGCCGCCAAACCGTTCGTCACGCATCACGACGCGCTCGGCTGCGACCTCTACCTGCGCATCGCTCCCGAGCTCTTTTTGAAGCGGCTGCTCGTCGGCGGGTTCGAGCGCGTCTACGAAATCAACCGCAATTTCCGCAACGAAGGCATCTCTCGCCGACACAACCCCGAGTTCACGATGCTCGAAGTCTATCAGGCTTGGGGCGATTTCCAGACGATGATGACCCTCGCCGAGGCGATGATCCCCGCCGTCGCGCAAGAAGTCTTCGGCACGCTCGACATCGTCCATCGCGCCGCCGACGGCGCCTCCGAAAAGGTGATCCATCTCGCGCCACCCTGGGAACGCAAGACCTGGCGCGAACTCCTCGATCACGCCGTCGCGCCAGGGTTCATGGACTGGCCCGTCGAGAAAAAGCGGGAGAAGGCCCAACATCTCGGCCTCCGCGACATCAAGGGCTTCGAGGATTTCGAAGTCGCCAACCAGGTCTTCGAGAAGGTGGTGCAGCCGACGCTCATTCAGCCGATCTTCGTCACGCATCTCCCCAAGGAACTCGTCCCGCTCGCGAAGACGAGCAAGGAAGACCCCGCGACCGTGGACGTCTTCGAACTCTGCATCAACGGCGTGGAAATCGCGCCCGGATACAGCGAGCAAAACGATCCCGTCGAGCAGAGGGAGCGCCTCCTTGCGCAAGTCGGCCACGAAACCCAAAAGCTTGATGAAGACTTCCTCGTCGCGCTCGAGCACGGCATGCCTCCCGCCGGCGGCATGGGCCTCGGCGTGGACCGCCTCGTGATGCTGCTCACCGGCGCCGAAAGCATCCGCGACGTGATCCTCTTCCCGCAGCTCAAGCCGCTCGACGATTCCTTGCCGCCGATCCGGATCCCAGAGCCTAATCTCTGAGGTTTCCTTTCAGGATGGCCGTCCCCTCCTTCAACGAGGTTTCCTGCCGCCGCGCCTTCGCCGGGGAGGAGGCGAACCGTCCGTTGAGAACCACGGAAACTTCGCGCTTCTCATTTCGCGTTTTTCCCTTCTCACTCTCCGGGTGCCCTGGCGCGACCTCACCTCCCAACCTCTGGTCCGCGATCTTCTGAAACGATCGCTCGCGAACGACCGACTGCATCACGCCTGGATCTTCGCGGGCGAAGAATCCGAGACCGAACCGGTCGCTCTCGGATTCGCGCAGGCGCTCAACTGCGAACGCGAAGACGGCGACTTCTGCGGGATATGCGCCGCCTGCGCCGATATCGCCGCCGGACGACACCCGGATGTCCATGCCCTCAAGGCCGCCTCGAGATCCCGTCAGATCCTCATCCCGCAGATCCGCGAGCTCGAACGCGGCCTTTATCTCAAAGCCAGTCGCGCGCGCGTCAAAGTCGCCATCCTCCACACCGCGGATCGGATGAACGAATCCGCGCAGAACGCCTTCCTCAAAACCCTCGAGGAACCCCCTCCGCGCACGCTCTTTTTCCTCCTCACCGAGGAACCTCATCAGCTTCGCGAGACGGTGCTTTCCCGCTGCCTCCGCGTTCCCTTCCGCCCCGGAACGCGCCGCGCGAAGAGCGAACGGGAAAGCCAAATCGAGGTCTGGCTCGAGGAGTTGATCGCGAAAAAAACGGAGGCGCCCGCCCCCTTTCGCGCCTTTGGGTTCGCCTCCCGCTTCCTCGGGATGCTCAAAGCCCTGCGCGAAGAAAAGCAGGCGGCGTTCGCCGTCGATTTCGACGCCGCCGCGAAGGAAAGCCTCGAGCCCGCGCAACGCAAAGAGATCGAAGAACAACTCGACGCTCAGGCCCAAGCCGAATACCTGCGGGAACGCGCCCGCCTCCTGCGAAGAATTCAGCAGTGGCTTCACGCGCGCGGCGCGCCGATCTCCTCGCTCCGTCGTGTGGACGATCTCGCCCGCCTCCTCGCCGGCAACGTCAACGAGCCGCTTGCCCTCGAAGTCGCCTTTCTCCAGATCGCTCAAGCGGGCGTGGAGACGCGCGCCGCGGAGAAGGCCTGAAAACGACAGCAGGTCGCGCGCCATGATTTTTTTTCGCCTCTGCGTTTGCCTGATCGCGTTCGGCCTCGGCCCCCGCCCCGCGAGCTTCGCCGCGCCCGCTTCTCCTCTGTTTCAGGCCACGGTGCGCTCCGTGCGTCTCGACGAGGAGATCGGCCCGTCGCCGGTGCGCGAACACGTCGGCGCGCCCAATCGGAATCCACCAGATCTCCTCGTCCGTGTGGAACCGCGCCTCATGGGCCAGGTCATCGAGGGCGTTGGCGGCGCGTTCAACGAACAGGGCGGCGAAGCGATCATGCATCTGCGTGAAAAATCCCGCGCCCGCCTCCTCGCCGCCCTCTTCGATCCCGTCGAAGGCGCGGGATTGAATTTCTGCCGCGTACCGATCGGCGCGAGCGACTTCGCGTTCTGGGCGTGGAGCCTTGCCGAGACCCCGGGCGATTGGGCCATGGAAACGTTCAGCACGCGCCGCGACGAAAAATACCTCGTTCCCTTCATCCGCGCCGCGCGCGCCGTCAACCCCGCGATGCGCCTGCACGCCTGCCCGTGGAGTCCGCCCGGCTGGCTCAAGACGACGGGCACGATGACGCACGGAGGACGGCTTCTCGACCGACCCGAGGCATACCGCGCCTACGCCATCTACCTCCGGCGATTTGTCGAAGAATACGCCCGCCTCGGAATTCCCATCGACCGAATCTTCGTGCAAAACGAGCCGAACATCGAGCGGCGCTATCCGACCTGCGCGATGCCGCCCGAGCAGATGGCCAAGTTCGTGACGCGCGACCTTCGTCCTGAATTCGATCGCGCCGGAACGAAGGCCGAAATCTGGGCCGGCACCTTCCAAGAGAGCGGCGAGCGCTACGCGCGCGACGCCCTCGATCTCCCCGGTTTTCGCGACGCGATTCGCGGCGTCGGTTTTCAGTACAGCGATCCCCAATTGATCCGGGAAATCAAATCCCGCGATCCCTCGCTGAAGGTGATGCAGACCGAAGGGATGTGCTTCGACGGCGCGAACGACCGCGCGCAGGCTCGCCTCCTCTTCGAGGATCTCCTCGCGCATTTCAACGCGGGCTGTACGGTGTACACCTACTGGAACATGGTCCTCAACGAGACCTCGCGCAGCGCGTGGGACTGGCGCCAGAACTCGCTCGTCCGCGTGAATCGTCGGACCGGAACCGTCCATTGGAACCTCGATTTCGCCATCATCTCCCTCGTCGGCCGCACGGTGAAACCCGGAGCCCGATGGGTCGCCTCCTCCGCCTCCGCCGGCCCCACCCCCGCCGCCTTCTTGAGCCCGGATGGCGCGCTGGCGATTCTCCTATGGAACGAAGCCGATCGCCCGGCCTCCTGCGAAATCCAGGTGGACCGCCGTCGCGCGCGCGTTGAGCTTCCCGCAAACTCTCCCTGCGCGATCCTCCTGCCGAATCCGTAAGCTATCGGACGGCGCGTTTCCCGGTTGCGGGAAGCGCCGCCCGGATGCTCGCGGCGACGCACTCGGCGAGTTGCGCGGAACCGGACGGCGTAAAGTGAACGTTGCGAGGGAGTTGGATCTCCGCGAGCCGCGCCGCGGCGAAGGCGTGAAGATCGTCCACGGCCACCCCGTTTTCCTCCATCACCTTTTGCGCGGCGCGATTGTAGTCGCCCTCCGATCCGGCGACGCGCCCGTGCGCGCCCTTGGGGACCGGTGTCGTCGCGCACCAAACCAAGCGCGCTCCGCTTTTTTTGAGCCGCGCGACCAGCGTCCGAAGGTTTCGCGCATAGGCCTCCAGCGGGACGCGCTGGCGGCCTTGATCGGGCGCGACCATCCTTCCTTGCGCGTCCACATACTTCAAATCGTGCAGACCGAAATTGAAATGGATGACGTCCCAGCGTTGGGCGCCGAGCCATTCCTCAATGGAGGCAAGCCCCTCCACGGTCGAACTGCAGTTCACCGGGGGCCGATGGATGTTGGCGCTCCCTCGGAACAACGCACGCACGGGAAGCGTGTAGCCGATGGAAATGGAATCTCCGATCAGCAGGACGCGCGGCAGACCTGGCGCGTCTTCGATCGGACGAAACGCGGGATCGGGTTCTTGAGATGTCGCAGAGGGAGGAGCGTTCATAAAAATTATGCGACGATCGCGAGGGCCATCCCGATCGGCGCGGCGGTCATTGGGTGTGGAGAAGCCCTTGATCGTCCAAGGCCTCGATCGCAATTCCGTGGTCGTTCGCGGCGGCGAGGAGTTCTTCCCGGGCGAGGAGGAGCGTGCGCCGCGCCTCGATCGCCATCGCGCGGATCCCCGCCTCGCGCAGGATGGCGATGGTCTCGAGGCCGATGCACGGGATATCGAAGCGCAGATCCTGATTCGGCTTCGTCACCTTGACGGCAATCGCCCCGCCCTTCCCCAGCGTCCCGCCGCGGCGCAGGCAGGCGTCGGTCCCCTCGAACGCCTCGACCGCGAGAACCGTCCCCTCCTTGACGACCACCGTCTGGCCGATGTCGAGGCGGGCGATCTCCTTGGCGATCGGCCAACCAAACTGAAACGCGGCGCGCTCCGCGGCGTCCGGCGTGCGCCGCGTAAGAACGCCCGGCTCCGGAAGGATCCGCGCGAGGAAGGGCGCATGAGGGACGAGCTCCAATCCGTCCTTCGCAAGCTCTTCGCCGATCGCGCCGAAGATCGTCTCCGCGTTGCGACGTTTGAGACGGGCGAGCAGCAGAGTCATCCGGAGATCGAGCCGCAGGTGCGCGAAAAGATTCTTCGGAGCGATCTGTCCAACCATCACGACCTTGCGAACGCCGTTCGTCTTGAACGCCTGAATGAGGCGATCGAGTTGGCCGAGCTTCAGCCATTCCACTCGGTCCACGAGCGGCCCGATGGCGGGATCGGTCTCTCCCTCGAACGCGACAGCGACCAGACGCCTCACGCCGGCGCGCCGCGCCTCCCTGGCGAAGACCTGCGGGAAAAGGCGGTTCCCGGCGATGATCCCCAAAGGTTCCCCGTCGCTCATGGGATAGAGAACGGTTTCAGGCCGCGGCGCGCGGTCGCTCTTCGGTGGCGAACATCTCGGACCACGGGCAACCCACGGCGCCTCCCGCGCGCCTCAGTACGCGGCCTGAACGCCCTTGATGCGGCGCTTCTTCATCCAGGGCATCGTCGCGCGGAGGCGTTCGCCCACCTTTTCGATGGGATGCTTCGCGCCCGCGTGGAGGAGGCGACGATAGTTCTTGAGGCCGGAGCGGTGCTCGTTCACCCATTCGCGGGCGAATTGTCCGCTCTGAATCCGCTTGAGCGTCTTCTTCATCTCCGCCTTGACGCGCGCGTTGATGATCTTCGGCCCGACGGTGACGTCTCCGTACTTCGCGGTTTCGGAAATCGAGAAGCGCATGCCGGCGATCCCCGATTCGTTGATCATGTCCACGATCAGCTTGAGCTCGTGGAGACATTCGAAATACGCCATCTCGGGCTGATACCCCGCCTCGACGAGCGTCTCGTAGCCCGCCAGGACCAGCGCGCTCGCGCCGCCGCAGAGAACGGTCTGCTCTCCGAAGAGATCGGTTTCCGTCTCTTCCTTGAAGCTCGTCTGGATCACGCCGGCGCGCGTCCCGCCGATGCCTTTCGCCCAAGCGAGGGCGATCCGCTTCGCGTCGCCCGTAGCGTCGTTCTGGACCGCGATCAGCGCGGGAACGCCTTTCCCCTCCAAATACATGCGGCGCACGATGTGGCCGGGCCCCTTCGGCGCGACCATGATCACGTTGACCCCTTTCGGCGGACGGATCGTCTTGAAATGGATCGCGAACCCGTGGCTGAAGAGAAGCGTCTTCCCCGGCTTCAACGCGGGGAGCACATCCTTCTGAAAGACGGCGGGGATCTTCATGTCGGGCACAGCCAGAAAGATCACGTCGGCTTTCGCCACCGCTTCGGACGTGGGATCAACCTTGAAGCCGCGGGATTTCGCGACCGCGATGGACTTGCTGCCCGGATACAGCCCGACGATCACCTTGACGCCGCTCTCCTTGAGGTTGAGCGCGTGGGCGTGGCCCTGGCTGCCGAAGCCGATCACGGCGACGGTTTTCTTTTTCAGGAAGTTCAAGTCGGCGTCGCGGTCGGTGTAGATTTTTGCGGGCATGGGAATGGAGGTTGAAAATCAGTCTTCGTCATCTTCGCCGTTCCCGCCGCGCTGCATCGCCACGGGACCGGTGCGCGTCATCTCGAGGACGCCGAACTTGGTCATCAGGCTCAGGAAGGCCTCCACCTTGCGGCGGGCGCCGGTGGTCTCAACGAGGATGGAATCCGCCTGAACATCCACGATTTTGGCGCGAAAGATATCCACGATCTGCATCGCCTCGCTGCGCGTCTTCGAGTCGGCCTTCACCTTGAGGAGGATCAGTTCGCGCTCGACCGCTTCGTGCGGCAAGAAGTTTCGCACCTCGATGACGTTCACCAGTTTCTCGAGTTGGCGAGTGATCTGCTCGAGGATCTTGTTGTCGCCGCGCACGACCACCGTCATTCGCGAAAACGCCGGATCCGGCGTCGCGGCGACGTTCAACGAATCGATATTGAATCCTCGCCCGCTGAATAGGCCGGCGATGCGGGCGAGCACCCCGAACTTGTTCTCGACGAGAATGGCAAGCGTATGGCGTTGAGTCATGGCAACGGTTTATTCTGTGCGGTATGACGGCGGGCCTGTCCATCCCAAAAGCCCGCGCCTTCCGCGAAAATGGTGCGCCCAGCAAGGCTCGAACTTGCAACCTTCGGTTCCGTAGACCGACGCTCTATCCAGTTGAGCTATGGGCGCGGACCGCGCGCGGCTCGCGCCGCCGACGGGCTTCCTGTTTATCCGAGCTTTCCTCCGTCCGCAAGCGCGGAGATGGCACTGCCGAATTGCTCTCCCGCGACCAAGCTGTTAGGAATGACGCCATCCATGATTGACCATTCGTCTTTCGGCAAGGGCCTCACAGGGCGCGACCTCGATCAACTGTGCGTCAACACGATCCGCACGCTCGCGGTGGACGCCGTACAGAAAGCCAACTCGGGTCACCCCGGCCTTCCGATGGGGTGCGCGGATTTCGCCTACGTGCTCTGGACCCGCTATCTGCGGCACAACCCGGCCAACCCGCGCTGGCCCGACCGCGACCGTTTCGTCTTGTCCGCCGGCCACGGTAGCACGCTGCTCTATGCGCTGCTCCACCTTTGCGGCTATCCGCTCTCGATCGAAGACCTGCGGCAGTTTCGCCAATGGGAAAGCCGCACGCCCGGCCATCCCGAGTTCGATCTCGCGCTCGGCGTGGAAACAACCACCGGCCCTCTCGGCCAAGGCGCGGGCAACGCCGTCGGGATGGCGATCGCCGAAGAACATCTTGCGGCGGTTTTCAATACGCCGCAGCACCGCGTCGTCAACCACACAACCTGGGTGATCTTGGGCGACGGCTGCAATCAAGAGGGCGTCGCGCACGAGGCGATCTCGCTCGCCGGCCATCTCGGCCTCGGGAAGCTCGTGTTTTTCTACGATTTCAACCACATCACCATCGAGGGACGCACCGAACTCGCCTACAGCGACGACGTGCCCGCCCGCTATCGCGCGCTCGGCTGGCATGTGCAGGAAATTGACGGACACGACCGCGAGGCCTGCGCGCGCGCGATCGAAGCCGCGCAAGCCGTCGCGGATCGCCCTAGCCTCATCCTCGGCACGACCACCATCGGCTTCGGCAGCCCCAACAAGGCCGGCACCAACACCGTCCACGGCGAGCCCCTGGGCGCCGACGAAGTGAAAGCCACCAAAAAAAATCTCGGCTGGCCCGAAGACGCCCAGTTCCTCGTCCCCGACGCCGTGCGCGCGCGTTTCGACGAGGTTCGCCGACGCGGCGCGGAAGCCGAAGCGGCCTGGAACACCCTCTTCGCCGCCTGGCGAAGCGCCCATCCCGACCGCGCGGCCCGTTGGGACGCCCATTGGAACCGGACCCTGCCCGCCGACCTCTCCGCGAAACTTCCCAAAGTTGATCCCGCCAAACCCGCGGCGACGCGCAGCAGCGGCGGCGACGCGCTCAAGGCGCTCATGGCCGTCGCGCCGCAAATCCTCGGCGGCGCAGCCGACCTGCATCCTTCGACAAAGACCTACATCAAGGAACACGGCTCCTTCTCGAAAACGAATCGCGCGGCGCGCAATCTTCACTTCGGCATCCGCGAGCACGCGATGGGCGCGATCCTTAACGGCATCGCCTGCCACGGCGGGCTGATCCCGTTCGGCTCGACCTTTTTCGTCTTTGCGGATTATCTGCGCCCCGCGATCCGGATGGCAGCCATCAGTCGGCTCCCGGTGATCTACGTCTTCACCCACGATTCGATCTTTGTCGGTGAGGACGGCCCAACCCACGAACCGGTCGAGCAGGCCGCTTCGCTGCGGGTGATGCCGAACGTGACGGTCATCCGCCCCGCCGACCCGAGCGAAACCGGCTGGGCCTGGATCGCCGCTCTCCAGAACGTTCATGGCCCGACGGCGATCCTGCTCACGCGCCAGAATCTCCCCGTTTTCGACCGCGCGAAATTCCCCGGTCCCGAGAACCTCCTGCGGGGCGGATACGTCCTCCGCGAGGAACCCGCCGCGAAGCTCACGCTCATCGGCACCGGCTCGGAAGTCGCGCTCGCGCTCGCCGCGGCCGAAAAACTCAAAGCGGAAGGCATCCCCGCGCGCGTCGTGAATCTCCCGAGCTGGGAGCTCTTCGAGAAGCAGCCTTCCGAATACCGCGAACAAGTCCTCGGCAAACTCCCGCGCGCGGCCGTCGAGGCGGGCGTGCGAACGGGTTGGGAACGATACTTGGGCGCCTACGGACTCTTCCTCGGAATGGATCGCTACGGCGCCAGCGCGCCCTACCAAGTGCTCGCCGAAAAGTTCGGATTCACCCCGGACGCCGTCGCCGCGAAAGTTCGCGCTTGGCTCGGCTGATCCGCGGCGAGGCGCTCCCCTTGGCTCTGCCGCCATCAACCGACCCCGCGCGAGGCGGCGTTTCGGCGCGCCCAATGACGCCCTCAACCACCCGCGAACTTTTCGGGCCCGTTCTCCGCGGCGTCTCCCGATCGTTCTCCCTCACGCTTCGCGTCCTTCCGCCGAAGGTCCGACGCCCCATCGCGCTCGCTTATCTGCTCGCCCGCGCCGCCGACACGATCGCCGACGGCGCGGTTCTCCCGCGCGAAGAACGCCGGCCGCATCTCCTCCTCTTTCGCCGCGCCCTCGCGGGCGGCCAACGCGCGCGCGCCGAGGAACTTTGCCGCGGCCTTTTCGAAAAAGGCCGCCGCCCCGAGCCCGCGCGAGAAACGGACGCGCGCGAATGGCGTCTCCTCGAACTCCTCCCGACCTGTTTCTCGCTCCTCGACGCAACGTCGCCCGAGGATCGGCGTCTCATCGTGGAGGTGGTCCTGGAGTTGACCCGCGGGATGGAGCTCGACCTCGGGCGCTTCGGCGGAGGCGAAGGCTTGCGCGCCCTGGGCGCCTTCGAAGATCTCGAAGAGTACACGTGGCTGGTCGCCGGATGCGTCGGCCCGTTCTGGACCCGCCTCTGCGCGCGCCATTTGAAGCCGTGCCGCGGCTGGGACCTCGAACGCATGTGCGATCTCGGCGGACGCTTCGGCAAAGCGCTCCAGTGGACCAACGTGCTGCGCGACGCGCCGCGCGATCTTCGCCAGGGACGCTGCTATTTTCCAATCGCCGATCTCTCTCCGCTGGGGCTGACGCCGGACGACCTGCGCGACCCCGCCGCCTGGGCGCGTTTCGCGCCTCTCTACGGACGTTATCTCGACCACGCGCTCGGGCATTATCGCGCCGCCGCCGAATACACGCGCGCCATCCCGCGCCGATGCCCGCGCGCGCGCCTCGCCTGCCTCTGGCCGATGTGGATCGGCCTCGAAACCCTCGCCCTGCTCCGCCGCGCGACGAACCCGCTCGCTCCGGAACCGCGCCTCAAGATCCCGCGTTCGCGCGTCCGCGCGATCCTGGCGCGAACCGCGCTGACGCACTGGAGCGACCGTCTCCTCGCCGCACGCGAGGAAAGGCTTTTCGCGCGGGCAGCCGGCTCGCTCGCCTCCACACCCGCGCCTTTCGCGACTTCCCCGTTGTGAAAGACGCGCCGCGTCCCCCGCCTCTTGGACGAGACGGGAAGACGAGGCCGGGCGCGGGCCCCGAAACGCCCGGCGTTTTGGCCTTTTGGACGGAGATTTCACCTTGGGAGCGCGAAAGATCCAGGTTAGCCTCTTCGCCGCATGGACCTCACCCGCTGCGGACGATATCTTCTCAGCGAACGCCTCAACGCAGGGGGAACGGCCGAAGTCTTTGCCGCCACCGGACCCGACGGCAAGACCGTCGTCATCCGCCGCCTGCTGCCTCACTTTCGATTTCATTTCGGACAACGCAAGAAATTCCTGCGCGGCCTGCGGATCCATGCGACGATGAACCACGAAAACGTCGTCCGCGTCTTCTCCACCGGAAGCGATTTCTTCATCCCCTACGGAGTGCTTGAACACGTGGACGGCAGCAACCTGCGCATCCTCCTGAACCGCCAGGATCCGGTGTTGCGCGATCCGATCCCGATCTTCCTCCAAATGCTGCTCGCTCTCCAGCATGTCCACCGCCGCGGCTATCTCCATCTCGATTACAAACCCGAAAACATCCTCGTCGCGCGCGACGCCGCGGTGAAGCTCGTGGATTTCGATCTCGCGCTGCCCATCCCGCGCAAACCCGCGCCCCTGCGCGAACTGAGCGGCACGCCCTCGTATCTCTCGCCGGAGCAGATCCTCCGGACGCCCGTGGATGAGCGCACGGACATCTTCGCCCTCGGGATCGCCGCCTACGAACTCTTCGTCGGCCAGAAGCCGTTCACCCCGATGGAACGGCGTGAAATCGTCAACGCCTATACCTCGCTCGACGCGCCCTTCCCCTCTCCCCGCGCGATCAAGCCTGCCATTCCCCACAAACTCTCGCGCATCCTCTCGAACTGCGTCGAGAAGCGAACGAACCGCCGTTATCCGACGGTCTCCCTCATCCTGCGCGATCTCCAAGAGATCGCGCCCTGATCTGATCGTGTGAACGCGGCGGTTCAAAGATGCGACGAGGCGATCTTTCGCCTCGTCAATCACGGATGCGCGAACCCGCTCGGCGACGCCCTCTTCCCGATCTTCAATCATGCCGCGCCCTTCCTCCTCCCGGCGCTCGTCCTCGCCGCGTGGCTCGCTTGGCGCCACTCGCCGCGCGCGTGGCGTTGGGCGCTCGCCCTCCTCCTCGGCGTCGCGCTCGGCGACAGCCTGCTCTTCAATC
>JABWAM010000362.1 GCA_013360985.1 Verrucomicrobiia bacterium
TCGCGGCCGCGGGCGCGACGGTGGCGTGCGTCAGCCGCACCGAAACAAACGCCCAGGCAGTCGCCGCCGAGATCGTCGCCGCGGGCGGCGTGGCGAAGGCGTACGCGGTGGATATCGCCCAATCGGCGGAGGTCAATGCCGCCGCCGAGAAGATCCTCGCGGACTTCAAAAAGGCGGACATCCTCGTGAACAACGCGGGCATCACGCGCGACGGGTTGCTCATGCGGATGAACGACGAGGATTGGGGCGCGGCCTTGCGGACCAATCTCGACGGCGCCTTCTTCTTCACGCGGGCGTTGAGCCGCGCGTTTCTCAAGCAGCGTTCGGGGCGAATCATCAACGTCAGTTCCGTGATCGGATTGATCGGCAACGCCGGCCAAGCCAACTACGCGGCGTCGAAGGCCGCCCTCCTCGGTCTGACGAAGTCGGTCGCGCGCGAGTTCGCCTCGCGCGGGGTCACCTGCAACGCTGTGGCGCCGGGTTTTATCGAGACCGACATGACCTCGGCGTTGACCGAGGACCTTCGCGCCAAGGTGTTGACTCAGATTCCGCTCGCGCGTTTCGGCGCCGTCGAGGACATCGCCCAGGCCGTTCTTTTCCTCGCCAGCCCCGCGGCGGCCTACATCACGGGCCAGGTTCTCGCCGTGGATGGCGGGATGGTGATGTAGGAGATGTGAAGAGAGCCGGGGCGGGGAAATTGACTTTTGTCGTGCCTAAATCCACGGATCCGCTCGATTTTCAGAGAGCCACCCTCCTCATCATCCATGGAGGATCGGAGGGGTGGGGCGTGGCGAGATTTCCGACTCCCCACAAGAGGGGTGCGGCGGCTCGGCCGGCGGCCTCGCCCTCCCTTTCCACCGTCCGTGCTTGGGAAAAATCCGCTCAGTCGCGAAGCGAGGGAGGGCGCCGCCGGCGGCGGCGCCGCGGCAGCAGCTTGAGCCCAAAATGTTGCGAGGGCGTCGCATGTTCCTCGACCGAGGATGGACTCCTCCACGCCTTACGCGGGGATTTGGGGATTGCGCAAGCTGCTTGAAAAACACGAATGCGCGACGCGTCGCAATCAGGAACGCCCATGATGGAGATCGCCGGTTCGTTCAGGCAACGATTCTCTTGCGGAGGTTGCGATCGGCGGATTCGAAGGCGTCGCGGAGGGGGATGGTCGGGTTGACGGGTTGATGGGACAGCAGAAATTTCTTCGCCTCATGTTTTCGCGAGGGTTTGGAGCCAGTCGGTCAGGAGGCGGACGCCGAAGGCGGTGGCGCCTTTCGGGCGGTGGGGTTCCTCCTTCGAGGACCAGGCCATGCCGGCGATGTCGAGGTGCGCCCACGGGATGTTCTCCTTGATGAACGCGCCGATGAAACAGGCGCCGGTGATCGTGGCGCCTTCGCGGCCCGCGATATTTTTCACGTAGGCGATGTCGCTCTTCACCATCTCCTGGAACTCGGGCCAGATCGGGAGGCGCCAGAGGCGTTGGCCGGTCTTTTCCGCCGAGGCGAGGAGTTGGTCGGCGAGGCGGTCGTTGTTGGCCAGGAGAGCGGCGGCTTCGTGGGCGAGGCTGATGAGGCAGGCGCCCGTCAGGGTCGCCAGGTCCACGATCGCGCGCGGCGCGAGGCGTTGGGCGTAGGTGACGGCGTCGGCGAGGACGATGCGCCCTTCGGCGTCGGTGTTGAGCACCTCGATGTGGCGTCCGGAGAGGGTCGGGATAAGGTCGCCCGGGCGATAGGCGGTCGCCGAGGGCATGTTTTCGGCGCTTGCGATGAGGGCGGTGACGTTGATCGGCAGGCGCAGCGCGGCGACGGCGTCCATAACGCCGAGCGCGGCGATGCCGCCGCATTTGTCGAACTTCATCTCGTCCATGCGGTCGCCCGGTTTCAGGCTGAGGCCGCCCGTGTCGAAGGTGATCGCCTTGCCGACGATGACGGCCGGCGGATCGCCGCGGCGGCCGCCGCGATGATCGAGACGGATGAAGCGCGGCGGATTCGCGCTGCCCGCGCCGACGGCGAGGATCGCGCCAAAACCGTCGCGGCGCAGGCGGCGTTCGTCCCAGATCTCGCAGCGCAACC
>JABWAM010000054.1 GCA_013360985.1 Verrucomicrobiia bacterium
GGCCGGCGAGATACTCGCGGCGGAAACGCAGCCGATAAGCCCAGGCGAGGGCGTCGCGTTCGGCAGGCGTCAGCGCGTCGTAACGCGCCTCCAGGGCGGCGATGCGCGCGTCGTTCGAGACGGCGAACGGACGATAGAGCGGGTCGCCCACCACGGTGTTCATCCAGGAGAGGAACTGCTGCGAAGACCACGCCGCTTCGCCCCACGATGCGCCCGCGAACAACTTTTCGAAGAGGACGTCCACGTTCGGCGTCATCTGGAGATACGGTTCGTACACGCAACCCATCGTCGCCGCGGCGCCGTGGGCGACGAGCGGCCCTGCCCAGTTGACGGTCGCCGTGCGCAGCGTTCCCGCGCTCCACGAATGGATGTGGTAGGCCACCGCCCCGGGACGAAACCGAAAGGCGGGCGCGGCGAACGGTCCGCAGATCGAGTGCGCGTACCAACCGGCGTAGAGCGCGCAATCCGTCGCGTCCACGTCATCCCCCAACGCGCCCTCTTGATCGTCGACGGCGATCTCCCAGCCTTGCGCGAGCGTCGCTTGGCACGCGCCATAGATCCAGTCGTCGCCGAGTTTGTAGCCCGGGTTGGAGTTCGGGATGCCGCGCGCGTCGAAAAAGGCGCGGCCGCAAAGCCCGAGCCGTTCCCCTTCGATCGCGCGGTCCACGAGAGCCTTGGCCGCGACGGAGGAGGGGCCGTCCAGACGCGCAACAAGGAGTATTCCGTGATTCCATTTGCGCACCTCGCGGGGAAGCTTCTTGTAGAGCGGATTCGGGAGGAACCCCGTGATCGGCGCTTGCGGCTGCGGGAGGAGGGTTAGTTCGCTGTCCACGGCGGCGGCGTTGATCTGAAACTCGGCGCGCACCTCATGGAGCGCACGCGGAAGCGGTTGGTTGGGATCGTGCGCGATCTTGACCGGCACTCCGTAGCACAGAACGACATACTTGAGCGCGTTAGAGGTCGCCCCGATATAGGTCCGGTTCGCGCCGAGGTCGCGGATGTTCTGGTAGACGATGAGGTCATGCGCCTGGGCCCATTCGCGAATCGGGCGGATCACGGCATTGTTGAACTCGGCGCGGCTGATCTCCTCCTGCGTGGAGCACTCGATCGGACACAGGTTTTTTTCCGGAATCCCGCGCTTTTCGGCATAATCCCGCGCGATTTCGGCGCTGCGAGGCTCTTTCGTGTTGTAGACGACCAGCGTCGCCGCGGCGTCGGGATGCGTTTCCGACGGCGCGCGCGTCGCGCTGGCGAAGCCCGCGCAAACCGCCGTCGCGATCAGGAATTTTCGGAGCCACCAGCGCATGCGGGAAGGCGGAACGATACCCCACCAGCATCCCGAAGGAAACGTTGTCATTCAGGTCTTCGGCGTCTATCTCTTGGAGAGACCGCCGAGGACCTGAACGCGCTTCAATGGCCGATGCCTACGATCAACATGGGAGACGGAGTGTCTCTGGCATTCCCCTTCATGCACGGCTTCCTTCGGACTGTCGGGCGGCCTTTCTGGCCGCCGGCCCAAATTGCGGCGGCCAAGATGGCCGCCCTCCAGCCTTGAGCCGGGGCTTGTGAACCGAAGACCACGCTCATGAGCCACGATCTCTCGCCGCGCGTTGCGCTGATCGTCCCGACCTACAATGAGCGGGAGAATCTGCCGCGTCTTGTGGAGCGCATCCCCGCGGCGCCCGCCGCGGATCTGCTCTTCGTGGACGACAGCTCGCGCGACGGCACGGCGGAATGGGTGCGGGAACTGGCGACGCGACGCCCCGGGGTCCATCTCCTCGAACGCCCGCGCAAGATGGGCCTCGGCACCGCGTACGTCGCGGGATTCCGTTGGGCGCTTGACCGGGGATACGACCTCGTGTTCGAGATGGACGCCGACCTTTCGCATGATCCATCGGAAATTCCCAACTTCGCGCGCAAGGCGGAGGAGGGCGCCGATCTCGTCGTCGGCTCCCGGTATGTGGACGGCATTCGCATCATCAACTGGCCGCTGCGCCGTCTCATCCTGAGCCGTTTTGCCTCCGCGTACACGCGGTTCTGGACCGGGCTGCCGCTCACCGATCCCACGAGCGGGTTCAAGTGCTTCCGCCGCGAGGCCTTGGCCGCCCTCGACCTCGGACGCATCCGATCGAATGGCTACGCCTTCCAGATCGAGGTGAGCTACTACCTCTGGCGCAAGGGGTTTCGCCTCGCGGAGGTGCCGATCGTCTTTACGGACCGTCATCAGGGCGTCTCGAAGATGAACCCGCGCATCGTGCGCGAGGCCGCGCTCCTCGTGCCGATGCTGCGATGGCGATGATGAACGCCGCTCCGTTTTCAAAAAGATGCATGCGGGTTGTTTGGCGGGCGCTGCCGCGGACGCGCTGGAGCTACAATCTCGGCAAATTACTGACGCGCACCTTTTTGCGTCCAGAGAGCCGTTCTTGCCAGGTGGAGATGCGTTTCGCGGGAGGGATCCCCATGTCCTTGGATCTCGCGTCGTTCGTGGGGAACGACCTGTACTGTTTCGACGACCATTACGAGTCGGTGACTCTCCAACGCTGGCGCGCGCTGGCGCGTGAGGCCAGCACGGTGTTGGACATCGGGAGCCACTTCGGCACATTTGCTCTTGTTGCTGCGCATGAGAATCCCTCAGCTCGCGTGATCGCTGTGGAGGCTGACAAGAGAATCGCGGCGATCTTGCGGAAGCACGCAGCGCATTATCCCAAGATCGAGGTCTTACATGCCGCGGTGACTGAGAAGGCGGGATGGCATCGTTTTCGGGGGGGGGGGGGACAACGATGGCGGAGGAAGCGTCCAGATGAATGGGGAAGAAAATGTCGAAGGAATCCCTCTGGTGGATCTTTGCGCAAAATTCGGCGTGAAATCCGTTGATCTGATGAAACTGGATGTCGAGGGCTTGGAATCGAGACTGATGAGTGCGTCCGAGCCTTTTTGGGCATCATGTCATGTAAGAAACGTCATCGCGGAGCTCCGTCTAAAACGAGGGAACGTTCATCACGACATCTTGGACTCCATGCGGCGGCATGGTTTTATCGCGCGGCGTTTGCAGGGGCTTTACGCATGGCCTTGGGGGAAAGCATGGGATTTGGCAAACTGGGAGTTCATCCAAAGTTAGTTAACGCGGCTTGCGTGCGAGAAAACCGATGCTGGCGCCCGTCCAGAGGACCAGCGGATGATGGAAGAGCCGCTTGCGCGCGGCCGCGCGCAGACGCGCGATGACGGAGAAGCCCGGCGGGCGAAGAGGGAGACGAAGGCGGGGACGAAGCGCGAATCGCAGCGCGCGATAAAAAAAGGATGGGTTCATCCAGCTTCCGTAAAAACGGGCGTCGCGCAGTCCCGCGCGTTCCGCGAGGCGACGGAGCGCGCGCGGGGTGTAATAGGTTTGCCAGCCCGCGAACCATTTCCCCGTCCAGATCAAAGGGCGGGAGATCCAGCTTTCCCAATGGAAGCTTTGGGGGACATCCACCACCACGGCGCCGTCCGCGCGCAGGACGCGCAGGTTTTCCTGGAGGATGCGGTCCGGTCCTTCGCCGCGGAAATGCTCGATGAGCCCCTGGTGAAAGACCAGGTCGAACGCGCCGTCTTTGAAGGGAAGGCGGAAGGCGTCTCCGCGCACCAGGGCGACGCGCGCCTCGTCTTTCAGGCGCGCCCGACATTTCGCAAGCGAAGCGGGCGAGAAATCGAGGAGCACCGGACGCAGGCCGAGTTCGATCTGAAACGCGGCGGAGCCGCCCATCCCGCAGCCCACCTCAAGCGCGCGCGCGCCGCGCCAATCGCCCTCTTCACGGATCGCGCGCTCGATGCGCTCGTGCTGCGGATAAAAGTCCGAAGCCTCCTCGCGGCTTGACCAGAAGCGCTCCCAGGGGTCCATGGCGGAGAGGCTATCAGGTTGGAGAAAGGCCTCGCAATCCGCCATTCCGCGCGCGCATGCGCTTCGAAGCGTTTCGGAGCGATGCCGTCGGGGTGGCCCAAATCCACGAAGCATCTCCATTTTCAGAGAGATCCCTTCATCATCCTCCATCAAGGATCGGAGGGATGGGTCATGCCGAGATTCCAGGCTCTCCCCAGGAAGGCCGCGACGGCTCGGCCGGCGGCCTCGCCCTCCCTTTCCACAGTCCGTGCTTGGGAAAAATCCGCTCGGTCGCGAAGCGAGGTAGGGCGTCGCCGCCGGCGGCGCCGCGGCAGCGGCTTGAGTCCAAAATGTTGCGAGGGCGTCGTCTGTTTCTCGACCGAGGATGGACTCCATCCACGCCTTACGCGGGGATTTGGGGCGGCGAGTTGTGTTTGCAGCGGGGAGGGATTCTGGTAAAGGTTGCGTTTCCACCATGGGGCTCCGACCGCGCTATTTCTCCCGAACCGAATGGCTGGGGTTCTGGATCACGACGATCGTCTCGTTTGCCGTCTACGTCTTCACGCTTGCCCCGAATGTGACGCTCGAAGACTCGGGCGAATTTTTGACGGCGGGCTATCACTGGGGCGTGCCGCATCCGCCGGGTTATCCCGCGTGGGCGATCTCGGTGAATCTCTTCGAGCGGCTCATCCCCTTCGGCAATGTGGCCTGGCGCGGAAATCTCATGTCGGCGTTCTACGGCGCGCTCGCCTCGGGATTGCTCACTCTGCTCACCTGCAAGTTCGCCGAACGCCTCTGGCGCATCGAACGCCTGAAGAACTTCTCGCTGCCGGGGGTTTCCCGCGAGGCGATCATCCTCGTCGCGGGGCTGGTGGCGGGCCTGGTGAACGCCTTCATTGACACGGTCTGGTCGCAGGCGACCATCACCGAGGTCTATACGCTCAACGGCTTCTTCTTCAACCTGCTCCTCCTCCTCGTCCTGCGCTGGTTCGATTCGCCGGGGCGCTGGCGTTGGCCCTGCCTCCTCGCGCTGGTCTTCGGACTCGGGATCACGAATCACCAGACGCTGCTCGTCGCGGCGCCCGCGTTCATTTTCGCGATGTTCTACGCCGACCGCGTGCTCTACCGCGACTGCGCGTTCCTGGCGGCGCTCGCGTGCGCGATCTTCGCCTGGCAAAGCGCGCTCGGGTTCATGTGGCTCTTCGCGGCGGGTTTTCTCCTCCACTACCTCTGGTTGATGGCGCGCGAGCCGCATGCGTGGAACGCGCGCAACCTCTTCAGCGCCACGTTCTCCATGCTTCTCGCCGCGCTGGCGATGGTGGTGTTCGCGCAGGCGGAGGATCGCCCGCTCTGGATTTTCCTCGCCGCCATCCTTTTCGCGGCATGGATCGGTATTCTCGCGTTCGATCTCCTGACGCGCCACGGGGCGCTCAAGGCGGTTGCGCCCTTTCTTCTCAGCTTCCTCATGTTCACGGCGGGAAGCAGCATTTACCTCTACATGCCGCTCTCCTCGGTCACGAATCCCCCGATGAACTGGGGTTATACGCGCACCGTGGAGGGCTTTCGCCACCACATCACCCGGGGGCAATACGAACGGATCCAGACGTCGCGTCCGCTCAAGGTGCTTGTCGGGCAGTACAACCAGTTCTTCAACGACCTGGAGGAAAACTTCTCGATGCCGCTCTGTCTGCTCGGAGTGCTCCCGCTCGTCTGGATTCGAGATTTCCCGCGCAGAGAGAAAGCCTACCTCGGGTTCACGGTTCTCTGTTTTGTCTTCATGGGGTTCGTGCTCGTCTTCCTGCTCAACGCCAAGTTCGATCTGCAGTCGTCGTTCATCATTCGCGTGTTCTATTCGCTCTCCCACGGCGTCTACGCGTTGTGGATCGGCCTCGGGGCGGTGTTCCTGCTCCACTGGGCGCAAGGCGCGCGCCGGTCGCTCCCCAGTTTCGCCGTCGCGCTCGGCCTGATCCTCGCGGCCGCCTTCGCGTTTTGGACGGGTCGTTCTTGGATGGTCGAGGCCGTTTGGCTGGCGGGCGCAGCGTTTTTCGTCGGTGTCCTCGTCCGCTTCGTCCAACACGCCGGTTGGTCGCGCGCGGCGCTCGCCCTGATCTCCGCGATCCCCGTGGTTCCGCTCAGCATGAACTGGGACGGCAGCGAGATGCGCGGACACGACTTCGGCTGGCTCTACGGCCACGACATGCTCAAGGACTGCGACCGGGACGCCGTCGTGTACGGCGGCACCGATCCGGGACGCTTCGTGCCGACCTACATGATCTTTGTCGAGAGCTTTCAGCCGAAGCGTTGGCGCAAGGATCCGAACTTCGATCGTCGCGACCTTTACATCATCACTCAGAACGCGCTCGCGGACCAGACGTACATGAACTACATCCGCGGCCACTACGACACCCATCGCGAGAAGATGGACCGCTGGTATCATCGCCTGCTGGGGCGCGACCAGCTTTACCCGAAAGAACCGCTGCGCCTCCCGGACGACAACGAGTTCAACCTCATCTTCAGCGAGGTGGTCCAGGCCGCCCAGAACAATCCCCAGAGCGGCGTCACCTTCCAACGCGACGCGATGGGCAAAGTGGTGCGCGCCAGCGTGCAAGGGGTCGAAGGCGTGTTCGCCATCAACGGCGCGATCGCCAAGTGGATCTTCGAGATGAACAAGGCGAAGCACACCTTTTACGTCGAAGAAAGCTATCCCATTCCGTGGATGTATCCTTATCTCGAACCTTTTGGGCTCTTCATGAAGCTCAACAAAGAACCGATCAAGGCGATCCCTCCGGAGGTTGTCCGTCGCGACATGGCCCTTTGGAGCCGCCTCGACGCCGAGCTGATGGCCAATCCGAAATTCCTGCGCGACGACGTGGCGCGGAAATCGTTCTCGAAACTGCGCAGCTCGATCGGGGGCGTCTACCTCTTTCGCGGGATGAACCGCGAGGCCGAAAAGAGCCTGCGCCAAGCCCTCGACTTCTATCCCGCGAGCGCCGAGGCGCGTTCGCGTCTCACCGAATGCCTGGTGAACCAGGGCCGTCTCGCCGAGGCGCGGGCGAATTGCGAGGCGTGGCTCGCTCTCGATCCGTTCAATCCCGCTCCGCAGGATGTCCTCGGCAAAGTCGTAGCGATGCAAACGCTCCTCAACAAAGAGCGGGAGTTCGCCGGGCTCTATCCCGCCTGCAAGAACGATCCGCAGTTTATCCTCCAATACGCCGTCGTCTTGCGTGATCGCGGAAAGGTCGCGGATGCCGACCGCGTGATGGACGAGTTTCTGGAACGACCCTCCACGGGCGCGACGCTGTGGTTGAACATGATCCAACAGTTTTATATCCCCGCCAACCGCATGGATCGCGTCGAGGCCCTGCTTCGGCGGCTCGTCAAGCGCGAACCGAAGAATCCGCTCGCGTGGTATACGCTGGCCGTCCTCAACGCCTCGACCTTGCGCGGCGAGGAGGCGTGCGCCAATCTCGCCAGGGCGTTTACGCTCGACACCAATTTCGTCAACACCGCCCGGAGCGACGCGCGCCTCAATCCGATCCGGGGAATGACGAAGTTTCAACAGCTCGTGCCCTAGTTGCTTTCGGCAAAAGCCGAAGCGTCGGCGTCGCGGATTCGAGGGTCTTGCGCATTCGGCGGCCGGACCGAAAGCTCCATTTCTTCATGGGTAAAAAGTCGGAGAACGGGAAAGGATCTTTCCCATCGGATTTTGAAGAAACGTCCGGAATGTGAAGCGAAATCTGAAAAGAAGGGTGCTCTCAGCTGGAGAAAAGCGTCATTATGTCTCATTTGAAAGCGTCATTATGTCTCTTTCTTTCTTTGAAGGTGCAATGTTCGCCTGAGGCAAAGGAAGTTTGGGAATTGGCATGAGTCTTGCACACAAGAAAGCCATCAACCGCAACCATTCACGAAAGGAGCCATCATGAGCCTGATTCCCTATCCACGCACGCGCCACCCGTTCGATCTGTTCGGCGGGCTGTCGCAGATCCATCGCGAACTCGACCGCATCTTCGACTTTGGCCCGCGCGGCGCCACGGCGCCCTCGGCGCTCGATCTCCTCGAAGGCGCCTGGTCGCCCGCCGTGGATGTCTTCGACGAAAAGGAAGCCGTTCGCGTGAAAGCGGAGCTGCCCGGTCTGAAGCCCGCGGAGATCGAGGTCTCCGTGCAGGGGAACACCCTGCGGATCCAGGGCGAGCGCACCCGCGACTTCGATGAGAAGCGCGAGAACTACCATCGCGTGGAGCGGCTGTACGGCCAGTTCCATCGCGCGATCAGCCTTCCGTCGCCCGTGGACGCGAGCGCGGTGAAGGCCAGCTACAAAGACGGCCTGCTCGAGGTGCTTCTGCCGAAGAAACCCGAAGCCAAGGCGCGTCGCATCGAAGTGAACGACACGTAACCTCCACCAGAAACACGCATGAACCTCCAACGCAACGAACTCCCGGCCGAGCTGGAGCGAACCTTTGTGGTTCCTCCCGCCAATATCCGGGAAAGCAAGGACGAAGTGATCGTCGAACTCGAGATGCCGGGCGTGGACCGCAGCCGCCTGGAGGTCTCGGTGGACGGCGATGAACTGACGGTGACCGGGCGCCGCAACCATGAGAAAACCGAGGGCGTCCCCGTCTGGCGGGAAATCCGCGACGAGGATTTCCGCCGGACCTTCACCATCGGCGACCATGTGAATCGGGCGGCGATCTCGGCCGCTTTTCGAGACGGAGTACTGACCCTCCGCCTCGGCAAAGCCGACGACGTGAAACCGCGCCGCGTCGAAGTTCAGTTCGCCTGATCCGAGCGGCCGCGCGACGGCGGCGGGGACGTGACGTCCTCGCCGTCCCGCGCGGCCCAGTCGTGGGCGCTTGCGCGCCGCGGAGGGTTTTTCGATTGCGGCGCGCACGGAATGCGCGATGTTTTTTCTTGCGCGCGAGGCGCGCCGCAACGCATACTCCGTTTTTCCCTTTTCCAAGACCAACCCATGCGACGCTGCGATGTTACCGGCAAACGACCCCTGACGGGCCATCTCGTCAGGCGGCGCGGTTTGCCCAAGAAGAGCGGAGGAGTGGGCCTCAAGACTACGGCCATCAATCCGCGCAAGTTCTATCCCAATCTCCAGAGCCGGCGGCTGTACGTGCCGGAACTGAAGCGTTTCGTGCGCGTCCGGATCTCGGCGAACGGCCTGCGCACCGCGCGCAAGAACGGTCTCTACCGCACCCTGTGTAAGGCCGGCCTTCTCTAATTTCTCATGGCCCGAAAACCTCGTTTTTCCCGTCGTCGCCGGAGCGCGTCCGCCGCCTCGCGTCGTCGTCCCAACATCAACCTTGAAGATCTCGATTTTCGCAACGTCGAAGTGCTCAAGAAATTCGTCACGGAACATGGGCGTCTCCTCAGCCGGCAGTACACGGGGTTGCCCGCGCATTTCCAGCGGCGGCTCGCCCTGGCAATCAAGCGCGCGCGCAACGCCCTGTTGATTCGATAGATTCCCTTCTCTTTCGCGGTTCGCGTCTGGGAAAAATTGGTCTGGTTGCGGAGCGAGGGAAAGCGCCGTCGCTCTTCCGTCTGCGCCGCGTGGCGCGGCCTACCGCAGCCACGGCATCCCGCCGAGACCCGCGCTGATCCAGAAGGGGATCGTCGCCAGCCCGGCCAGGCTGGTCGCGACGACCACGCGCAGCGCGGTCGCCACATCGCCGCCGTAGTGGCGCGCCATGACGATCGGAAAGACCGCAGCGGGCATCGCGGCCTGAAGCACCAGGACACGCTTGAGCTCGACCGAACCGGGGAGCCAACGCGCGAAGGCGAGAAAGACGAAGGGAAACACGGCCAACCGCAGGACGCAGGCGGCGACCACGGTGCGTGCGCCGCCCGCCGCCGCGCGCGCGTCTCCCGCGAAATCGAGCGCGACCGCTCCGATGAGGAGGAGCGCCACGGGGATCGCGCAGTCGCCGAGCATCCGCAAACAGGTCGTGACGGTCGAAGGGACGCGGGGGGCGACGCCGAGGAGGTGCAGCGCCACGCCGAGGAGGACGGCAACGAGCGGGGCGTTGAAAAATTTCCGCCAGTCTTTGGCGGAACGGCCTCCCGTGAGCACGGCGAGCCCGATGGTCCAGATGGCGACCTCGATCCCGAGGTTGAAGACGAAGAGGACGCCGACGGTTGCGCGATCGAACAGGGCGAGAGTGATTGGAAGGGGGAGATAGCTGTAGTTGTAAATGCCGGAGTTGAACGCGAATGTGCGGCGCTGGATCGGGCCGCCCACCCAGCGGCCGACGATCCAGCCCGCGCCGAAGCCGAGCACGAGCGTGGCCAACCCCAGCGCCGGCGCGAGGAGGAGATTGCTCCAATCATCGAGCGCGCGGTTGCCGAGCAGAGACTCGAAGATGAGGCAGGGGAACAGCAGGTTGATCGTGATCCGCGAGAGGCTCGCATCCGCTTCGCGCGTCAGCCAACCCAGGCGACGGATGAGCGCGCCGAGGCCGATGGTCGCGAAGATCGGCAGGACGGTGTTCAGCACGGTGAAAAACTCGTTCATGGCGCGTCGGGGAGAGGGGGATGCGGATGGCGATGGGCGAGGAGATGCGGGCGTTCGAGCCCGTGCGCGAGCATCAGCGGTTCGTCGGAAAGGAGCGCGATTGTCGGGCCGTCGGCGACGACGCGGCCGGCGTCGAGCAGCACCGATCGCGGACAGATCTCCACGGCCAGTTCGAGGTCGTGGGTCGCGAGCAGCATGGTGACCGGCAGGACGCGCAGCAGGGCGCGCAGTTCGCGTTTACCCCGGGGATCGAGGTCGCTCGTCGGTTCGTCGAGGGCGAGCAGCCGCGGGGCGCAGGCGAGCACCGCGGCGAGGCAGACGCGGCGTTTCTCGCCGCGACTGAGGTGATGGGGCGCTCTTGCGCCGAAATCGGGAATTCCCGCCTGCGCGAGCGCGCGCGCGGTTTCTTCCGCGATGCGCGCCTCCGTCCAGCCGAACTGCTCCGGGCCGAAGCGCACCTCTTCGCGCACCGTCGGGCAGAGGAACTGATCGTCGGGATCCTGGAAGAGCAGGCCCACGGCGCGCCGCGCGGCGTCGGCCGTTTCCTCGATGAGCGGGCGGCCGAAGACATGCACGGACGCGTCGCGGGGGAGGCGCGCCGGTAGCAGGCCGTTGAGATGCAGCAGCAGGGTGGATTTGCCGGCGCCGTTCGGCCCGAGGATCGCCACGCGTTCGCCCTCGGCGACCGACAAACTCACGCCGTCGAGCGCGACGCGTCCGTCGGGATAGGCGTAGCGCAGATCGCGAAGGTCGAGGGCGTTCGTCATGATGCGCGCCCCGCGGGGGATGAAAGGGATGGCGTCGCGACGCGACGGGTTTTCGTCCGATGTTTCGAGGGCGCGTCGCACATTTCGAACGCTCGGCGAATCGCCGAAGTCATCGCCACCCCCGGGCGAGCATCGCGGCGTAGACGCGCTCCGAGCGATCGAGCGAACGCAGGAGCAGGCGGCCGATCAGCGCAGCCCGCCAGCCGGCCTCCCGCCGTTTCGGCGCGCTGAAGCAACGCGCCCATCGCGCGGTCTGCATCCGTCGCGCTTCGTCCACGAAGAGGAACGCATACCGGTAGGCGAGGGCGAGGGCGGTGGCCATGAGCGGCGGCACGCGGAGCCGACGGAGGAGGCGCAGGATCTCCGAGAACGGCGTGGTCCCCGCAAAGAGGATCGCGGTGACGAGACAGAGCAGGCTGCGCGCGGCGAGGTGCGCTCCCGTTCGCCAGCCGCCGGGCGTGAAGCTCGCCAAGACGGCCAGGCTCAACGTCAACGGAAGGAAAAGGAAA
>JABWAM010000363.1 GCA_013360985.1 Verrucomicrobiia bacterium
GTCTGCGGTTCCGCGGCGCTTCCCGTTCCCCTCCTCGAGGCGTGGAAACGGATCAGCGGCCACGTCCTCCTCGAGCGCTACGGCATGACCGAGATCGGCATGGCGCTCTCCAACCCGCTCCGCGGCGTGCGCCGCCCGGGATGCGTCGGGCGTCCCCTCCCCGGGGTGCGGATCCGCCTCGCCGACGAAACGGGGCGCGCGCCGAAAAGCGGTCAGCCCGGCGAAATCCTCGTGAAAGGCGCCGCGGTTTTCCGCGAATACTGGCGCCGGCCGACCGAAACGCGCGCGAGCTTCCGCCGCGGCTGGTTCCGCACGGGAGACCTCGCCGTCCGCGCGCGCGGCGTCTATCGCATTCTCGGCCGGAACTCCACCGACATCATCAAGACGGGGGGCTACAAGGTCTCGGCGCTCGAGATCGAGCAGGAGCTTCTCGCGCACCCCGCCATCGTCGAGTGCGCCGTGGTCGGCCTCCCCGATCCCGAATGGGGCGAGCGCGTGGGCGCGGCCGTGAAGCTGCGTCCCGGTCAAGCGCTCGATCTCGCGCCGCTCCGCGAATGGTGCCGCGCGCGTCTGGCCATTTACAAGGCGCCCAGTCGCCTCCTGGTTCTCGACGCCCTTCCGCGCAACGCGATGGGGAAAGTCCTCAAGCCCCGGGTGGTCGACGCCTTCCGCGACGCCGCCGGATCGCGCGCCTCGGAGGCGGGATCACGCCGGGTCACGACCACGCCGCGCGATCCAGGGCGCGGTATTGGAGGGCCTCGCCGAGGTGGTTCGGCGCGAGGCGTTCGCTCCGGTCGAGGTCGGCGATCGTGCGCGCGACGCGCAGGATCCGGTCGTGCGCCCGCGCGCTGAAGCCCATCTCGTCCATGGCGGCCTTCAGGAAGGCGGCGCCCTCCGCGTCGAGCGCGCAGTGGATGCGGGTCCCCTTCGGCGACATGTGCGCGTTGATCCGGCCGCGGCGTCGGAAGCGTTGATATTGAAACTCGCGCGCCGCCATCACGCGCTTCCGCACGGCGGCGGAAGGCTCCGCTGCCGCCGGCGTCATGATCTCGCCGTAGGAAACCGCCGGCACCTCGACGTGAAGATCCACGCGATCCAGGAGCGGCCCTGAAATCTTCGCGCGATATTTTTGCACCTGCGACGGGCTGCAGCGGCATTCCTTCTTCGGATCGCCGAGAAATCCGCACGGACAGGGGTTCATCGAAGCGACGAGCATGAAGCGGCATGGGAACTGGACCGAACCCGTTGCGCGCGCGACGTTGACCGTGCCGTCCTCGATCGGCTGGCGCATCGCTTCGAGCGTCGCGCGCTTGAACTCGGGCAGTTCGTCGAGAAAAAGCACTCCGTGATGCGCCAGGCTCACCTCGCCGGGGCGCAGGTCGGCCGTGCCGCCCGTGAGGGCGACATCCGAAATCGTATGATGCGGCGCGCGAAAAGGGCGCGCCGCGACGATCGCTTGCCCTGCCGCCAGGAGCCCCGCCACGCTGTGAATCCGCGTCGTCTCGAGCGCCTCCTCGAGCGTCATCGGCGGCAGGATGCTCGGGAGGCGTTTGGCGAGCATGCTCTTGCCGCTGCCGGGCGGCCCGATCATCAGGAGGTTGTGTCCGCCGGCGACGGCCACCTCCATGGCGCGTTTCGCGTGGGGTTGCCCTTTGACGTCGGAGAAATCGAGGTCGTCACGGGCCGACCGGGCGAAAAGCGCCTCGGCGTCGCTGCGCCGCGGTTCGAGATGGATTTTGCCGGAGAGAAACTCCGCGCACTCCCTCAGAGAAGAGACGCCGTAGACTTCGATCCCCTCGACGACACGACCGAGGAGCAGCGGCGTGGCTTCGTGACTGACTTCGTGCGGCGCATGGCGGCGGCGAGCCTCGGCGCGGTGGTGATGAGCGAGGAGGGCATCCGCAAGGTCGCCAGCCAGCTCAAGCTGCCGAAGGAAGTGCTCGGCATCGTGCTGGCGCAGGCCGAGAAGACGAAGGAGGACATCGGCCGCATCGTGATCGAGGAGGTGCGCAAGTTCCTCCAGAGCGATCGCATGCGCGACGAGTTCCTCAA
>JABWAM010000364.1 GCA_013360985.1 Verrucomicrobiia bacterium
ACCTCGAGCTCGCGGTCGCGCGCAAAGGCGTTGACGGCGGCCTCGCGCTCGGTCGGATCGAGCGCGCCGAGATCCACGGGATTTCCCCATCGGCGCACCTGATCCGCCAGCTCGCGGAGGCGGTCGCTGATCCGCGCGGCGACTTGGTCTTCGGGCGCCGAGACATCGAGATAGAGACGCGGCATCTCTTTGAACGCGCGATGGAGGATGCGCGTGGCGAGAAACTGCAGATCGTTGATCGTTGCGCCGCGCCGGCCGATGAGGCGGGCGGGTTCCTCGACGACGAGGCGCAGGCGGATCTCGTCCGGCGCGACGCGCGAGGTGATGCTCACCTCAAAATTGAGGCGCTTGAGGAGTTCGGCAACGATTTCTTCGGCGCGCGCGGCGATCGCTTGCGGATCCGACGGAGGCGCGCCGTTGCTGGCGGACGACGAAGGAGGGGGAGGAGGCGTGTCGGACATGGAGGGAAGACGCGTTCATCGCTTCGGGGTCTCCGGACGGATAAAGGAGAACCCGCGACGCGGCTTTACGCGGGTCGGCGGCGCCACCGGCTTGTCGCGGGTGAGCCAGGTTTGAAGGATGGTCAGAAGGTTCTGGACCGTCCAGTAGAGGGACAGGCCCGAGGAAAAACTGTAGCAAAAGAAAAGGAACATCGCGGGCATCATCCACATCATCATCTTCATGCTCGGATCGGCATTGGGCGCCTGCGGCGTCATCTTCGTCTGCCAGATCATCGTCACGGCCATGATGAGCGGCATGAGGTTGACGGGGAAATCGAGACCCGGAATGCGGGCGATGGTGTCGGCGGTCGAGAGATCGTGAATCCAGAGAAACGAGGCGCCGCGCAACTCGATCGAAGCGCGGAGGAGATTGTAGAAGGCGAAGAAGATCGGGATCTGGATCAGCATCGGCAGACATCCCGCCATCGGATTCACCTTGTACTCCCGATAGAGCTTCATCATCTCCTCGTTCATCCGCTTGGCGTCGCCTTTATGTTTTTCCTTGAGGGCGTTGATCTTCGGCGCAAGCGCCTGCATCTGCTTCATGCTCCGCGTGCTGATCGCGGTGAGCGGCCAGAAGAGGATCTTGATGACGATGGTCACCCCGACGATCGCAACCCCCCAGTTGCCGAAAACCCCGTGGAGGATGCCCATGAGCCAGAGCAACGCGCGGGAAATGATCTCGAACATCCCGAGGTCGAGCACCTGATCTTGCCGTTGGCCGAGCGCTGAGAGGCGTCGGGATTCCTTCGGCCCCGCGTAGACGCGGAACGCGAGATTCGTCGAGGCGCCCGGCGCGAGTTCCATCGGCGCGGAAGAGATCACGGCGAGCACCCCCTCGGCGGGTTTTCCGCCAACCGGCGGATGCTCGCGCAACGCATGCGGTTCCGCCGAAATTCCCGCGAACGGCGCGGGCGGCGTCACGATCACCGCAAAATACTGGTCGCGCACCGCGCCCCAATCCACGGGCTGCGCGAGTTCCCACGGACGATGCTGTTTCGCAACGAACTTCTGAAGCGCGGCGAGGTCCTCATGGCGCGCCTTCTCCCCGCTGAACGCCGAAACCGCGACGTAAGGAAGACTGTGCGCGGTCATCTCGGGCGCCGCGAGACCGATCCCCACGCGCAACGGTTGCCCTTGAATCGCCGTCTTCCCCTCGTTCGACAGGGTCAGCGTGGCGTTCACCAGATAGTCGTTGCCCAAACGAAACTCTTTGACGATTCGCAAGCCTTCCGCGGAACGGGAAACGGCCTGAACGCCGCCGCCGGTAAGCGCGCGGATTTCATACGGCGCAAGAAAGGATGCGTCGCCGAGCGCCACGGAGAGAACCGGCAGCGGCGATTCCGCGTTGAGGATCATCCGCGACGGATCGTCGCGCGCCCCGCTCCGGGAATATTGCTTGAGCGTGATCCGCCCGAAGCCGCCGCCGTCGGGAAGGACTTCCGCGGAGAGCAGGGCGTTCTCCAGAAGAAGCGGTGTGCCTGACGGAGAGGCGTGGGGAACGGAAGGGATCAGCGAGGCGGCGGGCGGCGCGCTCGGGGCGGATGGC
>JABWAM010000055.1 GCA_013360985.1 Verrucomicrobiia bacterium
AGGAGTCTGGAATCTCGACACGACCCACCCCTCCGATCCTCGATGGATGATGATGAAGGGAGATCTCTGAAAATGGAGCTTATCCGTGGATTTGGACGCGGGCCGGCGGCGCGCCCGATCTCGTTTCGTGAGCGAACAAATTCTCAAAAATAAATGAGCATTAGGCTTGACTCACGCATCAGGAGAATGATAAACGCCATCTCCGTTAAAGATCCGAAGCCTTTCTGAGGAGGCTGAGGAGGGCCTGTTATGATTTCTTCCCTTTTGAAGGCGAGGCGCGCGGGGCATCATGTTCTCCTCGGCGTGCTTTGGGCTGCGTTTCCGTGCGCGCAAGGCGTCGCCGCCACGAACTGGTTTGATCCAGTGCCGAGCACGGCGCCTTTGGAGGGCGGCGCGGGCAACTGGGCGGACGCAAACTGGAAAGCCGCGAGCAACGCGGTCTCCGGCGCGCTCTGGGTGGACGGCAACGACGCGTGGTTCCAACCGATTGCGCCGCAGACCAACAACCTCGGCGGGAACGCTTACACGGCGGGAACGCTCACGGCGAACAGCGCGCTGGGCCTCATCGCGCTCACCAACGGGAGCCTCGCGGTCAGCAGGATTGATTCTCCAGGGAACAACCCTCTCATCCTCGATCTGGCGACGACCTCGATCGGCGCCGGCGGCGTTTCCAACATCAACACCGGAAGCGCCAAGGTCCTCTTTCTCGGCTCGAATGTGCAACTGACCGCCGACCAAACCTGGGTGCAGACATCCAGCGGTGGCGCCACCTTCAGCAACGGCACGATCAACCTCGGCGGCCACACCCTCACGCTGGCGGCCTACAATTCCGCCGCGCTGAAAGGAACGATCACCGGCAGCGGGAGCCTCGTCGTGGGCGGAACGAGCGCGTTCACTTTTAGCGGGACGAACGCCTCCAGCGCGCCCACGCGGATCCTTTCCTCGTTGGCGCTGGGGAACTCGACGCTCTACGCAGCGGGAACGATCACCAACCTGGGACAACTCATCTTGAGCGGGAGCGGGAGCGGCGCCTCCTTCGTGGGGAGCGAGATCGTGGGAACCGGTCAGGTCGTCCTCTCGAGTTCGGGCACGCATTATCTCACCAACGCGAACAGCTACAGCGGCGGAACCTTTCTGACGCAAAACTCGACGCTTTGGGCAAGCAACGCCTCGGCCCTTGGCAGCGGCGCGCTCGTTCTCAGCAATAACGGAACCGTCAATTTCGCAGAATTCGAGCACACCCTCGGGGAGGTGACGGTGATCAACGGAACGTTGATGAACGGCGTCCTGCATACCCCGCGGCTCATGATCGGCGCCGGCACGGTCAGCGCCGGCATCGGAGGCACCGGCGCGGTGGTGAAAACGATCTCAGGGACCGTCGTGCTGAGCGGAAGCAACTCCTACAGCGGCCCGACGATTGTGGCGCTCGGCATCCTCTCGAATACGGCCTCCGCGTCCGCACTCCCCTTCGGCTCGGGCAGCCTGATCCTCAGCAACACGGCGATGGCGCGCATTTCGCCCACCGGCTCGGGAGGCGCGCTCGGCTTTCTCGGAGGCACCAACCCTGGCAGCACGCTCACCTACGACGGCGGAGCGACGCTCGGCTTGAGGACCGGCAGCTACACGCAGGTCAGCTACACCTTCGGCGACGGCAATCCTTCATCGGAAGTCCTCCTCCGGAGCGGTCGCGGCACGCTGGTGATCTACGATTCCGCGGGGAGCGGCGCCAACTCGCTCGGCGTGGATGAAAAGTTTCTCATCAACGGCCTGGCGCCCACGAACATCAACGGGATGGTCGCCCCGACCATCGCCCGCATCGGCCAGGGCGCGCTTT
Source organism: Verrucomicrobiia bacterium (assembly GCA_013360985.1). Classification (GTDB taxonomy): domain Bacteria; phylum Verrucomicrobiota; class Verrucomicrobiia; order JABWAM01; family JABWAM01; genus JABWAM01. Next base: position 1,835 of record JABWAM010000055.1, read on the forward strand.
CCGCCTCTCCGCTCTTCCTCGTCTACGATCCTGCGAACGGATTTCAGACGGCAAACTTTGAAAAGACGGATTTTTCAGGATCGGCCGGCACGAACAAGGTCGCCCTCGCCAACAGCAGCACCCACGGCGTCGCCGAAGGCCAAACCGCTTCCGCCTACGCGATCCGTTTCGGCGGCACGGGTTCCGCCACCGTCATTCTCAGCAACAACGCGACACTCGCCGTCGGAGACAACGCGTCCGGGGGATTCGGCGGGATCAGCATCGGAAACGGCTCCTCGATTCTCGCCGCGTCCGGCGCGACCAACGTCGCGCTCGCCTTCGGCGCCTCCGAAGGGGTCTTCGTCCTGGGGAGCGGGAGCGGGGTGGTCGGCGTGCCGATCACCGGCACGGGTGGTCTTACCAAATACGGCTACCAGTCCGGGATCCACTCGGGCGGCGCGGGAGGCAACCTCGCCTTGGTGAGCGCCACGAGCACCATCAGCGGGCCGCTTTCGATCAATCAGGGAGCGCTCATCCTGAGCAACGGCGCGGCCTATCTTGGCGCCACGACCGTCCGCGCGCTCGGCGCGATCCAGGTCTTTACGGGCAGTCTTCTCCAGGCGACTTCCGACTTCTCGCTGGGGGCGGCGGGCGGCCTGACCGTGTACACCGGCGGCACGGTGAACATCGGCGGCGACCTTCTGCATGAGGGGCTCTCGGGCGGCGCGCTCGCCCTCCGGGGAGGCGCGCTGAATGTCGCCGGTCAACTCTTGCAAAAAGGGGGGAGCCAACTCTCTCTCGTTGCAGGGCGGCTCGATCACCGTGGACTCGCTGATCAGCACCGGCGCGTTCGGCGGAGTCCAACTCGATTGGGGAACGCTCACCGTGAGCAACGGCTTCCGGATCGCCTTCGGCGGAGATCCCAGCATTGGAAGAACGCCGTTCCAAACCCTCACGCTCAACGTGCTGGGAGGCGCGAGCAACATCTTTACGACCACGACAGGCGGCATCCAGATCAGCGGCCAGGGCAATTCGGGAAGCAACATGACGGTGGCGTTGAATTTCCTCGGCGGCACCAGTTATTGGTCTCAGGCGAACAACTCTCTTCAGATTGCGCAAAGCGTGGGGGCCACCGGGCTTTTGACGGTCGCCGGGCCGAACACCCTGGTGGTCGGCTCCAACCGTTGGACGCTCGGTTCGGCGGGCAACGGGCTCGGCGTCCTGACTGTTTCCAATGGAGGCGCCCTGTTGCTTCCGACTGGATCGTCCAGTCCCGCCGTGGGGATCGGCGCGGCGGGAGGACGCGGGGAGCTTGTGGTGAACAACGGCACGCTCTCGAGTCCGCTGGCGGCTCTCTGGTTCAACCGCGGAAGCACCAACGGGCTCCTCATGGTGACCAACGGCGGACGCGTCACGACGCTCGGCGTCCTCACCAGCGTGCCGTCGAGCGGATTCCCCGGCGGGATTGACGCCTCCTCCAATCTCATCGTCGTGACGGGGCCCGGTTCGGTGATCACCAACGGCAGTTGGACCACGATCGGCGGCAACACGAACAGCACATTCAACCGGCTGCTGGTCCTCGATGGCGGGCATTACATTCATACGCATGCCTCGTACGGCGTGTTGGTGGGCGGCGGCACGAATGCCTCGGAAAACCTCGTGCGCGTCGCGGGAGAAGGCTCTCTCCTCACCGCGCCTTCGATTTCGCTCGGAACCGCCGGCGGGGCGAGCGGGAGCGCCTTCGAAATCGGCGAGGGCGGCACGGTTCGCCTGACGAGCGATCTTCTCATCGGGAGCGTCGCCTCCTCCCGCTTCCTCATGACCAACGGCGCCCTGCTTGAAATCGGCAGCAAGCTCATCGTGGGGCCGGCAAGCGCGTCCAACGCGTTCCTGAACGCAGGCGGCCGCCTCCAGTTCACGGTCAGCGCGCCAATAGTGAGCAACAGCGTGGGAACGCTCGCCGTGATGAACGGCACGGTGGCCTTCCGCGGCGTGACCGCCGCGGCGGTCCTCGGGCAGATCACCAACATCGCTTATTCGGGCGCCAACACCCTGCGCCTCGACGCCTCCTCGAACGCGAACACCGACGCCTATCTCGTGGATTCGGGACAGGCCTTCTCGACGTTGGAAATGATCAACGCGGGAACGCTCTGGCAAGGGACCGCCCTGACCCTCGGTTCGGGCGGCGCGCTCCTCGTCTCCAACTCGACGGCCACGATCGCCAGCGCGTTCACCAACCAGGGCAGCGTCCGCGTGGTCAACGGGAACCTCACTTTGAGCCAAGCGCCGCAAATGAACGCCGGCGCGTCGTTCACTTTGGTGAACGCCACGAACACCCTCACCGCGGGGCTTGTCATCGTCTCGAACGCGTCCTACGGCGGTTCGGGACGCGTGGTGAGCAGCGTGGGCGTCACCAACTTCGGGAGGCTCGCCCCTGGCAACTCGCCCGGCACACTCTCCTTCTCGAGCAACCTCGCGTTGCTCGACAGTTCGCTCCTCGTGCTCGAGATCGCGGGAACGAACGCCGGCGCCTACGACCGCCTGCTCGTGGACGGCGTCTTCGCCAAGGGCGGCGCCGTGCTGGTGACCAATCTCGGGTGGAGCTTCGCTTTGGGCGACACGTTCGATCTCTTCGATGCGCCCTCCCTGAATGGCGCCTTCGCCGATCTGCTGCTGCCCGATCTTTCGGGTGGTTTACTCTGGGATACGAGCCTGTTCGAGACGCAAGGGCTTCTCAGCGTGATGCAGGTCCCGGAGCCTTCGGCGCTGATTGCGCTGGGCGTCGGCCTGGGCGCGCTCCTCGTCTTCCGCCGCCGCGACGCCTGATCCGCGGCGCGCGCACGGGAGGTTCGCGCATCCGCGGAGAAACCCCGTTTTCGAGGAAGAACCTCCTCGTCCTCCATCGAAGATCGGAAGGGTGAGGGCCGACATGGCGGCCCCCCCGGAAGATTTCGGCGTCGCGACGAAATGGTCGCCCGACAGAGAGATCCTTCCGCGAGATCGGGCGGCGCATCTCGTTTCGACTCGTTTTTCCCGGCGGATGTTGCGATATCTCCGAATTCTTCAATCCGATGGACTTTGTGAACCAAGCGCGAAAGGCGGGCGTGGTGGGCGCGGGCGGCGGGGGATTTCCCGCGCATGTGAAGCTCGCCGCGAAGGCCGATACCGTCATTGCCAACGGCGCCGAATGCGAACCGCTCCTTCATAAGGACGCGGCGATCATGGAACGCGCCGCCGAGCGGGTTGTCCACGGCCTCCTCCTGGCCCGCGAGGCCGTCGGCGCGCGGCGGGCCGTGGTCGCCGTGAAAGCCAAAAAGAAGGCGGCCGTCGAGGCGATCCGTCGCGCCTGCGAAGGCACTTCCGCGGAGTTTCATCCGCTCGGCGATTATTATCCCGCCGGAGACGAATACGATCTCGTGCATACGGCGACCGGCCGCCTCATTCCGCCAGGCGGCTTGCCGATTCACGTCGGCGTCGTCGTCCAAAACGTCGAGACCCTCGCGAACCTCGCCGCGGCGGCGGAAAATCGTCCGGTCACGCACAAGACGCTCTCGGTCGCCGGCGCGGTTCGTCGTCCGGCAACCTTTACGGTTCCTCTGGGCACGCCGCTTCGCGCGGTCTTCGAGGCGGCGGGGGGGGTGACCGACGCGACGCCCTTGCTCTGCCTCGGCGGACTGATGATGGGGCAAACGACGCACGATCTCGACACGCCCGTCACCAAGACGCTCACCGGCGTCGTCGTGCTGCCGGGAAATCATTCCCTCGCCCGCCGCAAGCAGCGTCCGCCGGCCTCCCAGGCGCGCATCGGGAAATCGGCCTGCGACCAGTGCCGTTACTGCACCGAGTACTGCCCCCGCTATCTCCTCGGCTACGCGGTGGAACCGCATCAGGTGATGCGCGGGCTCGGTTTCACCGCGACGGGCGCAGCGCCGTGGAACGAATGGGCGGCGCTCTGCTGCTCCTGCGGGCTTTGCACCCTTTTCGCCTGTCCCGAGGACCTTTATCCCAAGGAAGCCTGCGACGCGGCAAAGGCCGAGCTTCGAAAGACCGAGTGGAAGTGGACCGGCGCCGCCAACGTCAAGCCGCACCCGATCCGCGAAGGCCGCCGCGTCCCGATCTCCGCGCTCGTTCGCCGCATGCATCTCGGGGCGTTCGATCTTCCGTCGCCCTACGAGGAGCGCGCGGTCGCCTCCCCGCGTCTCGCCCTGCTCCTCAAGCAGCATGCGGGCGCTTCCGCAAAACCCGCGGTTCGCATCGGACAAAAAGTCGCCGCGGGCGAGCCGATCGCGGCGCCCGACGAGGGCGCCCTCGGCGCCCTTCTCCACGCGCCCTGCCGCGCGGAAGTCCTCGAAACGCTCCCCGACCGCATCCTCCTCCAGCGACTCTCATGAACGAAAAATCTCTCGGCCTCGTCGAACTCACCAGCATCGCCGCCGGCTTCCAGTGCGCCGACGCGATGCTCAAGGCGGGCCGCGTCCGTCTCCTGCTCTCCCGTTCCATCTGTTCGGGCAAGTACATGGTCCTCATCGGCGGCGACACGGCGGGCGTGCAGGCCGCGGTAACCGCGGGAGAAGAGGCGGCGGCTGGATGCCTCATCGATCGGTTCGTCATTCCGAACATCCATCCCGATGTCGTCGCCGCGATTGGGCGCGCCGTGCCCGCGCCGCCCGAGGGCGCGCTCGGCATCCTGGAGGCGTTCAGCATCGCGTCGCTCATTCAGGCGGCGGATGCGGCGGTGAAAGCGGCCGACATCACGCTGCTCGAGGTGCGCCTGGCCATGGCGCTCGGCGGCAAGGCGTTCGCGACGCTCACGGGGAGCGTCGGCGCAGTGCAGACCGCCGTGGGCGCGGGCCGCCGCGTGATCGAGGAGGCGGGCGCGCTCGTGAACGCCGTCGTCCTCTCCCGTCCGCACCCCGACGTCTATCGCGAGTTGATTTGAACGGACGCGCCGCGGTCGCGCGCCGCGCCGTTTTTTCCGCCGTCATGCTGAAGGTCGATCTCCATCTCCACAGCATCGAGGATCCGTACGACGTCCTCGAACACGACGCCTTCGACCTCGTGGATCACGCGGCGCGCCGCGGCTATCGCGTGCTCGCCTTGACGCTGCACGGGCGGGTCCATCTGCCGACCGATCTCGAGGCGTACGCCGCGGAACGGGGGATCCTGATGATCCCCGGGGTCGAACTTTATCTCGATCGCCGCGAAGTGCTCCTCCTGGGCGCCTCGGAAGAAGAGGCGCGCGCCCTGCGCACCCTGGAGGATCTGCGCGCGCTCAAGCGACGCCGGGGCGAAGCGCTCCTCACCATCGCTCCGCATCCCTACTACGGGCTCGGCCAGTGCCTGGGAGATCGCCTCGACGAATTCGCGGAGGTCATGGACGCGATCGAGCTCTGCCATTTTTACACGGCGCGCTGGAACCCGAATCGCAAAGCGGGCGAAGCGGCGCGCCGTCTGGCCAAGCCGCTCATCGCCTGTTCCGACACGCACCAGCTCAAATGGATGGGGCGCCACTACAGCCTGCTCGACGCCTCGCCGACGCGAGAATCGGTCTTCGCCGCGGTCCGCGCGGGCAGGATCGAGAACGTGACGCGCCCGCTCACCCGCCAAGAGATGGCCGACAAACTCATCTGGCATCTGCTCACCCACGCGCCGCTGAAGCTGGCGCGCCGCTGCGGCTGGCTGCCCCTTCCGAAACCTCCGCCGCGCTGAGACCCGCGTTTCTCAGGAAAACTTTTGTTCGCGCACGAGGGTTTGCGTAGAGGTCCGCAGCGGATAGAGTCCCGGACAGCACCCGAACGTTTCGTGGAACGCCTGGCTGAAGTGGCTGAGGCTCTGATACCCCACCTCGAGGGCGGTTTCGGTGACGTTGTGGGCGCCCGACCGCAGGAGTTCGGCCGCCCGCTCCATGCGCGCCTTTCGGAGGTATTGCGGGATCGTCATCGCGAGCGTATCGGAAAAAACGCGGCTCAAATGAAAAGGGCTGCAGCCGACTTGACGGCCGATCTCCCTCAAGCTCGGCGGCGAGGCGAGATTGGCGCGCAAGAGCGCGACGACTTTTTCGGTGCGTTCGGCGGCGAGACGATGCCGGCGCTTCGGCTCCGCCGGCGCGGGAGAGGGGCGCGCGAAAAACATCTCCGCGGCGAGTTCGAGCGCCTTCGTCTGAAACCAGAGGCGCCGCGCGGCGGCGGGGACCGGAGGCTCGCGGAGCACCTGGAGGATTCGCTCGACCCTCCCCTCGAGTTTTTGCGGCGGGGCGACCTTCGAGGCGGCCGCCGGGCCGCGGACGACCTCCCGCACCAGAGGATGGAGCGACGAGCCGTCGGCTTGGAGATGGCGGCGCAAGAACGGATAGGACATCCCGATCGTCAGGAACTGATGGCGCTGCCCCTCGATCCGCGCGCCGCGCAACCCCTTCTTTCCGCAGCGATAAAACCCCGAGGTCATCGGCGCGAATCGAGCCTTGGCGGAGCGGGCGCCGACATGGCCGTCACCCAGGAGGTTCAAGCAAATCTCGACGCTCTCGGGATGGAACGCATCGGACCAATCCACCTCTTTCGCGCATTCAAAATCATGCCATTCGAAGATGAGGCCGGCCGATGGGATTCCGCCGTACAATCGACATCGCTTGATCCCGAGCAGATCGCATGCCGACCGGTTTCCGGAAGACGGTCGTTCCCTGAGGTCGAAGCAAGGCCCGGCGGCGCGCGACATTCGAGTAATCTGGCATAAGTCGCCGCCGGCGCAAGCGCGCTTGTTTCTTCTGGAACACACGCGGGTACGCGGGTGGCGTTCTTCGGCGCCCGCGGATTCGCGACTATCCGATCCGCGGAATTACGCGCCGAACTGCGCCATCGGAAGGGCTTCGTCCACGAGCATCACGGGGATGTCGTCGCGCACCGGATAGAGGAACGCGCCGTCCTTGCGCAGCAATCCTTCCTCGATCCGTTCCGCGACCGGTTGTCCCGCGCGATTTTTGACGCCGCCCGCCGAAATCGCGGCGTTGATTTTCTCCACCAGCGCCGCGTCCGCGAGGGCGACCTCCTGCTTCGCCTCGGGGCAGCAGAGAATTTCCAGCAAGTCTTGAGCGATCATGGAGGCAGCCTAATCGAACGGAAGGAACGATCTCAAGATCTTGTTCCCACCCCCCAATCCACGGATCCGCTCCATTTATTTCTCGATCGCGGATGGGCTCCCGATGTCTTCCGCGGGGATTTGGGCCATCGCCGCCGCTTGACCGCTCCGGCATCCGATCCTACGTTGCTTCCGATGAACGATGCCGCCTCCGCCCCGGGCGCGCCCGCCGCGCCGGCGCCCGCTCCGGTTCCCTACAAAATTGGAACGGAGAAACTCGTGCGCGTGACCGAGGTCGCCGCCGAACGCCTCAAGAAACTGCTCGCGCGGGCGGGCAAACCCGAGGGCGTGCTCCGCGTGGCGGTGATCGGCGGCGGATGCTCGGGGCTCCAGTACAAGATGGACCTCGCAGATGGGCCGCGCCCGCGCGACATCCTCGTCGCCTCGCGCGGAGTGAACGTCGTCGTGGATCCCAAAAGCGCCCTCTACGTGAGCGGATCGGAGTTGGATTTCAGCGAAGACCTCCAAAAGGGAGGCTTCAAGGTGACCAATCCCAAGGCCGCGGCGACCTGTTCCTGCGGCGAGAGTTTTTCCGCGTGAACTCCGCAAGCCGACGGGAACCGCGCGGCGTCCGGCGCAATGAACGCCTTTGAACGGCTCGGCGTCCCGCCGCGACCACTGCTGAACGCGGAGGATCTCAAGGCGCGTTTCCTGGATCTCAGCGCGCCGCTGCATCCGGACCGGGTCCATGCCCTGTCGGCGGCGAAGCGGGAGGAGGCGACCCGCCGTTTCGCGGAGCTGAACGCCGCGCATCGCCTCCTCGGGAATCCGCGCGCCCGCCTGAATCATCTGCTCGAACTCGGGACGGGAAAGCCTCCGCGCGAGGTGCGACGCATCCCTCCGGGAACGATGGATCTCTTCGCGGAAGTGGGACAGACCTGTCGGGAGGTTGACGGATTTCTCGCGGCGCGCCCCGGAGCGGATGCGGCCCCGATCCAGCGCGCGGCGACGAAGGGGCAGGCGGCCGAATGGACGCGCCGCCTGGAATCGGTGCGCGGCCGCGTCGAGGCCAGGGCGACCCAGGCGCAGCGGGAACTCGCAGAACTCGATGCGCGCTGGGGGTCCGGCGCGGAACGCCAGGCGTTGCTTGAGCCGATCGAAAACCTCGCGCGGATGTTTTCCTACATCGAACGCTGGCGGCAGCAAATCGAAGATCGCCTCCTCGAACTCAAGCTGTCCGAGGGGGGAGGGAGCGCATCGCCCGCCGTTTTTTGAGAGTGCGGTTCCGCCAGGTTCTTGGCAGGCCCCGTCGTCCCCATCGTTTTTCAACAGCTTGAGGTCTCGAGGTCATCAAACTGGACTTGGATCCGCCTTCACGATATCGCTCGGCAATGCGTTCGAAATTGCGAGCCGCGCGCGCGCGCACGGATCTCCCCCGAGCGTTTTCGTCTTGGTCTCCAAGGGTGCGGTTTGCCGGAGGAGACGGACGGTTGCGGCCATCAAAAAACACCATCGCCTTCACCCTCATCGAGCTGTTGGTCGTCATCGCCATCGTCACGATCCTCGCGGCGCTGTTATTTCCCGCCTTGGATCGCGCCCGCGAGCGCTCGAAGGCGACTCGTTGCGCGAGCAATCTGCGTCAGATCTTCGCGGCCTTCACCATGTACCTGCACGATTTCGACGACGTGGTCTTCTGGAAGGCCGCGGACATCGCAACGGAGGGAATGGACTGGTACGTCTACGGAGGGCGCGAGACGGGCAACGCGAATACGGGACAGGGCGGGCTTTTCAACAGGATCGCGCCCCGTCCGCTGAATCGGTACGTCGGCAGCATCGAAGTCTTTCGCTGTCCGGCCGACGCGAAACCGATCCTTTGGCCTAACGCCTCGTCGGCCATGCCGCATTTCGACTGGGTGGGCAACAGCTACAACTACAACGCCAACGGCAACCCGTTCGACGGTTCGCCGGGCGGGTTTAACGCGATCCGCTTCTCGAGCGTGCGCGACCCGGCGAAGACGGCGCTTTTCCTCGACGCCGGTCTCGTCAAACGTCTCGGCGAGTGGCATCGCGGAGGCAAAGGGAGCGTCTGCTTCGCCGACGGCCATGTTTCGTTCATGGACGCCTTTTCCGCCGCCGACGGAGTGGACTGGACCTGGGCGCCTTAGCCCGCAGGGCTCCCCCTTTTCCCAGAGGAAAGCCTGCGCCATGTCGCGACGGGAGAACGCCCGTCCGCATCGGATGGCGCGGGCAAGCGGGGCCCGCGGCGACCTCCGTCGGAATTCGAGGCGACATTTTTTTTGCTTCGCGCTTGCCGCGCGCCGCGCGGTTCCGATAGGCTGATCGGGATGAGCGAACTGCCCATCGCCGACGAAAAGGTCCTGACGTTCGATCTGAACCAGTGCTCCGAACGGGAGTTCTGCGAGGTCTTTGGCGCGGACGCAGATCTCGCGCGCAATCTCGTCGAGTATCGTCAGGAAGTCCTCCACGTCTTCAAGTTCGCCCAACTCCTCAAGTTGCGCGGCATGTCTCCCGAACGCATCGCCGCATGGAGCGCCCCGAAGCCGGCCTCTCCCCCTCACGCGGAGTTTCAGGGCGCGCTCGGGTTGCCGACCGAAAAACCCGAGACGATCGAGAACCTCCTCGGGGCGCTCGCGCG
>JABWAM010000056.1 GCA_013360985.1 Verrucomicrobiia bacterium
GAGCGGCCGCCGCCCGCCTCCGCGCGCGCGACCTTGACGCCCTCGTCGCCGATCCGCGCGTCGAGTTGATCGTCGAGCTCATCGGCGGCTGCGGCGCCGCGCGACGGCTCATCCTCTCCTCACTACGCGCGGGGAAACCCGTGGTCACCGCGAACAAAGCCCTCCTCGCGGAGCATGGACGCGAAATCTTCGCCGAATCGCAGCGGCGCGGCGCTCCCGTCTGGTTCGAGGCCAGCGTCGCCGGAGGCGTGCCGCTCATCCAATCCCTGCGCGAGGGCCTGGTCGCCAACCGCTTCCGCCTCCTCTACGGAATTGTCAACGGGACCTGCAACTACATCCTCTCCCGCATGAGCCTCGAGGGCGTCTCCTTCGAGGATGCGCTCCGCGAGGCGCAGGCCCGCGGTTTCGCCGAAGCCGATCCCACGCTCGACATCGGCGGGTTCGACGCCGCGCACAAGGCCACCGTGCTGGCCTCGCTCGTCACGGGCGGCTGCGTGGACTACCGCAAGGTGTATGTCGAGGGCATCCGCGACGTGCGCGTCGAAGACCTCGGTTTCGCGCGCCGCCTCGGCTACGCCCTCAAGCTCCTCGCCATCGTCCGCTCCCTCGGGTCGGACGGCGTGGAGGTCCGCGTGCATCCTACGCTCATTCCCGCCGCGAACCGCCTCGCCTCCATCCACGGCGTCACCAACGCCGTCATGGTCCGGGGCGATCTCGTCGGCGACGTCGAGTTTTCCGGACCGGGCGCCGGCGGCGACGCCACCTCGAGCGCCGTGATCAGCGACATCATGGAAGCGGCGCGCCATGTCGCGCTCCGCGGCGAACGCGGCGACGACGCCCCCCTGCCCCAGCCTCCCTCAGCGATCGGCCTGACGTCTCCGCGCGTCGCGCCCGCCGACGCAATCACGTCGCGCTACTATCTCCGCCTGAGCGTCGTGGATCGGCCCGGCGTCCTCGCGCGCATCGCCTCGATTTTGGGCGCGGCGAACATCGGGATCTCGTCGGTGCTCCAGCCCGAGGGTCATGAAGGCCGCGCCGTCCCGCTGATCCTGATGACTCACGACGCGCGCCACGGGGCGATGACCCGGGCGCTCGCGCGCATCCGCCGTCTCCCCGCCGTCAAGGGTCCGCCCATCGTCTTCCGCGTCGAAAGCTTCGCGTCATGAGCTGGCGCGGCGTCATCGCGGCCTATCGGGCGTTTCTTCCGGTCGGCGCCAAGACTCCGATCGTGACCTTGCACGAAGGAAACACCCCGCTCCTGTTCGCCCCGCGCCTCAGCAAGCGCGTGGCCCCCGACGCGAAGGTGTACCTGAAGTGCGAAGGGCTGAATCCGACCGGTTCCTTCAAGGACCGCGGGATGACGGTCGCCATCTCGAAGGCCGTCGAGCGCGGCGCCAAAGCCGTCATCTGCGCTTCGACGGGCAACACCTCCGCCTCCGCCGCCGCGTACGCGGCGCGCGCCGGGCTCGCCTGTTTCGTCCTGCTCCCCAAAGGGAAGATCGCCAGCGGAAAACTCGCCCAGGCCTTGATGAGCGGCGCCCAAACCATCGCGGTCAAAGGCAACTTCGATGTCGCCCTCGACCTTGTCCGCCGCATCGCCGAGGAACATCCCGTCGCCGTGGTCAACTCGGTGAACCCCGACCGCATCGAAGGCCAGAAGACCGCCGCGTTTGAGATCGTGGACGCGCTCGGCGAGGCGCCGCACTACCACTTCATCCCCGTTGGCAACGCGGGGAATATCACCGCTTACTGGAAAGGGTACCGCGAATATCGTCAGGCCGGCAAATGCCGCCGCCTCCCGCGCATGATCGGTTTCCAGGCCGCGGGCGCCGCGCCGATCTTCCACGACGAACCGGTGGCGCGGCCTGAGACCGTCGCGACCGCCATCCGGATCGGCAACCCGGCGAGTTGGCAAGCGGCCAAGGTCGCCCTCACTCAATCCAACGGCCTCGTGGACGTCGTCACCGACGAAGAAATCCTTGAAGCCCAGCTCTGGCTCGCAGTGAACGAGGGGGTCTTCGTCGAACCCGCCTCCGCCGCTTCCGTCGCCGGCCTCTTGAAATGCGCCGGCCGCCGGCCGCATCCCGAGTGCCCGCTCGCCGCCGAACTCCACGCGAGCCTCATCCCCGCAGCGCCCACCATCGTTTGCACCGTGACCGGCCATGGCCTCAAGGATCCCGACATCGTCGCGCGCCACGCGATGAACGCTGTAACCGTTCGCGCGACCAAGGAGAGCGTCCTCAAGGCGATGGGCCTGGCGTAACCCGAAATCTTATGCCTCTCCCGATCCTTCCCTCCCGTTGGACGACGTCCTTCGGCATCGAAACGCCCGCTGCTCTTTTGGGGCGGACCATCTCGGCGACCCCTCCGTCGTTCGGAAAATGGAGGCCGCGGTTCCTCGCCCAAACCGCGCTCCGCCTCTCCCTCCTCCTCCTCCCCTTTCTCTTCGCCGCGCCCGCGCCCGCAGCCGCCCCGCCGCTCCCCGAAGACATCCAGAAGGGGATCACCGCCTTCTTCAATCTCCTCAAGCAGCAGAAGGTGGACGAGGCGTACGAACTGATCCTTGTGAATACGCGGATCCGCGGGCGCGAAGACGACGTCAAGGCGTTGAGGAAACAGACGCGCGAAGCGATCGCCACCTACGGCCCGATCCTCGGCTTCGAGACGATCGAACAACGCCGCGTCGGCATGAGCCTCATGCAGATCGTCTGCTTGAGTTGGTCGGAAAACTTCCCGCTGCGCTGGCGGTTTTCCTACTATCGCCCCGGCGACCGCTGGCGCCTCCTCGACATCTTCGTGGACGATAAGATCGGCGAACTTTTCGACACGCGCGCCGTGCGCGTCCAACCCATGGACGCGCCGTCCGCGCCGTAAACGGCGCGCCGGCGCTCCGCGCCTTACCCGGTAAAAATCTTTTTGAGCGACGCGGCGAGATAATCGCGATTCATCCAGGCGATGTTCGCCACCGTCACACCCTTCGGGCAGACGGCCTGGCATTCGTACTGGTTCGTGCAGTTGCCGAAGCCTTCGGCGTCCATCCGCGCCACCATCGCGCGCGCGCGCTGCGCCCGCTCCGGCTGTCCTTGCGGGAGTCGCCCGAGATGCGCGATCTTCGCGCCGACGAAGAGCATTGCCGAAGAGTTCTTGCACGCCGCCACGCACGCGCCGCAACCGATGCACGCTGCGGAGTCGAAGGCCTTTTCCGCGACCTCTTTGCCGATCGGCGCGGCGTTCGCTTCCGGCGCCTGCCCCGTGTTCACGGAAACGAATCCGCCGGCTTGAATGATTCGGTCGAACGCGCTCCGGTCGGCGACCAGGTCCTTGAGCACGGGGAAGGCGCGCGCGCGGAACGGCTCCACGGTAATCGTCTCGCCGTCGCGGAAGCTTCGCATATAGACCTGGCAGGTCGTCGCCTTTTCATTCGGGCCGTGCGGCTCGCCATTGATCACGAGCGAACACGCGCCGCAAATCCCCTCGCGACAGTCGTGGTCGAAGGCGACCGGCTCGCCGCCGGCCTGCGTGACCTCGTCGTTGACGACGTCGAGCATCTCGAGGAACGACATCTCGGGGCGGATCCCGCGCGCGGACACCTCGACGAAGCGTCCGACGCTGTTTGCGTCCTTCTGCCTCCAAATTTTCAGGGTGAAGTTCACTTGTAGCTCCGGGTTGCGAGATGGGCTTCTTCGTAAACGAGCGGTTCGGCGTGCCGCAGAGGCGGACGGCCGTCGCCCTGGAATTCCCACGCCGCGACGTGCGCAAACTTCTCGTCGTTGCGGCGGCACTCGCCGTCTTCCAGTTGATATTCCGCGCGGAAGTGGCAGCCGCACGATTCCTCCCGCGCGAGAGCGTCCATGCAGATGAGCTCGCCGAGCTCGAGAAAATCGGCGACGCGCCCGGCGCGCTCCAGCGATGGGTTCAGTTCGTCGCCGCTTCCCGGAACGCGCACATCCTCCCAAAACTCTTGGCGGAGCGCGGGGATTTCCTCGAGGGCTTTCTTCAAACCGGCGGCGTCGCGCGCCATCCCGCAATGTTCCCAGAGGATTTTTCCGAGACGGCGGTGGAACTCGCTCACCGTGCGCTTGCCGTTGACGCCAAGAAACCGCTTGGTTCGGGCCTGAATCTCCTCTTCGGCCGCGCGAAACTCCGCGGCGTCCGCCGCCGGGCGTTTCGCGCCCGAGGACGCCAGATAATCCCCGATCGTATAGGGAAGAATGAAGTAACCGTCGGCGAGTCCCTGCATAAGCGCGCTCGCGCCGAGGCGGTTCGCGCCGTGGTCGGAAAAGTTCGCCTCGCCGAGGACAAAGAGCCCCGGCAGAGTGCTCATGAGGTGGTAGTCCACCCAAAGCCCGCCCATCACGTAATGGATCGCCGGATAGATTCGCATCGGGACCTGGTAAGCGTTCTCGGCGGTGATCTCGTGGTACATGTCGAAGAGGTTTCCGTAGCGCTCGCGCACTACGTTCTCGCCGAGCCGTGCGATCGCGTCCGAAAAATCGAGGTAGACGCCCCGCCCGCCGGGGCCGACCCCGCGCCCTTCGTCGCACACGCGCTTGGCGGCGCGCGAGGAGATGTCGCGCGGGGCGAGGTTCCCGTAGCTCGGGTACATCCGCTCCAGGTAATAGTCGCGTTCGACCTCGGGGATCTCGCGCGGCGCGCGGCGGTCGCCCTTCGCCTTCGGGACCCAGCAGCGGCCGTCATTGCGCAGCGATTCGGACATCAGAGTGAGCTTGGATTGATGCTCGCCGGAGACAGGGATGCAGGTGGGATGGATCTGCGTAAAACAGGGGTTGGCGAAGGCGGCGCCCTTTTTCCAGGCGCGCCAGATCGCCGTGGCGTTGCACCCTTGCGCATTGGTCGAGAGATAAAACACGTTCCCGTAGCCGCCGGTCGCGAGGACGACGGCGTCCGCGGAATGCGACGCGATCTTTCCGCTCACAAGGTCGCGGACGACGATCCCTTTCGCCCGCCCGTCCACGACGACGAGGTCGAGCATTTCGGTGCGAGGAAACATCCGCACGGCGCCCAGGCCGATTTGTCGGCTCAACGCCTGATACGCGCCGATCAGGAGCTGCTGCCCCGTCGCGCCTCGCGCGTAAAACGTTCGCGAGACCTGCGCGCCGCCGAAGGACCGGTTCGCCAGCATCCCGCCGTATTCGCGTCCGAACGGGACCCCCTGCGCGACGCATTGATCGATGATGTTGACGCTCACCTCGGCGAGGCGATGAACGTTCGCCTCGCGCGCGCGAAAATCGCCTCCCTTGATCGTGTCGTAGAAGAGGCGATGCACGCTGTCGCCGTCGTTCTGATAATTCTTCGCGGCGTTGATTCCGCCCTGCGCGGCAATGCTGTGGGCGCGGCGGGGGCTGTCTTGGAAACAGAAACATTTCACCCGATACCCGAGCTCGCCCAGCGTGGCGGCCGCCGACGCGCCGGCGAGCCCCGAGCCGACGACGAGGATCTCGTATTTGCGTTTATTGGCGGGATTGACCAGCTTCATTTCCGCGCGTCGGCGGTCCCACTTCTGCGCCAAGGGGCCGGCGGGAATTCGGGCATCGAGTTTCATGAGAAAAATGGGGGGAGGCCTTCGGTCATCAACGGAGAAATCCGCACAACACGGCGGCGGGCACCGACGCCATTCCGAGAACGATCGCGAGCGCGAGCACGCGCGCCAGTCCCGTGAGGAACGGACCCGCCGCGTCGCTGCGCCAACCTAACGTTTGAAATACGCTCTGGAAACCGTGGCTGAGGTGAAGGCCGAGCGCGCCGACTCCGACGAGGTAAACGAGGACGATCCATGGAACCGAAAAGGCGTGGACGATCATTTCGTAGACATCCGGATAGGATCGGCCCGGCTCGACGGGGGCGAGGGCCTGCAGGATCCCCGGCGCGTCGGCGATGGGCGATTTCAATTTCGCGTATTCCTGGAATCCGCCCACCTGCACGGTCAGATGGAGCACATGAAACAGCACGAATGCGCCGACGACGAGCCCGCTGCCGAGCATCGAAAGCGACGCGACGGAGGCCTGGATCGTCTTCAGGCGGACGTACGGCTGCGGGCGGGCGCGACGGTTTTCGAGCGCGAGAGTGATCCCGCAGCCCACGTGGACGAGCGCGATCGCCAGCAGGCCCGCGCGGAAGACCCAGAGCGCCCACGCGCGCGACTTGAGCAGGTGGGCGTAATGATTCAGCGCGTCGGCGCCGGAGAAGGCTTTGAGATTCCCGAGCATATGAACGACCACGAATCCGACGAGGAGCAGGCCGGTGGCGGCCATCAGATATTTGCGACCGAGCGAGGATCGAAGCAGTTGCCAAAGGGTCTTCATGAAAACAAATCCGCGCGCCGTCTGAAAGATCAGTCCGCGTCCGCGCAACGGGAACGCTAACAAATGCTTTCCGCGCCGCAAGAGTTTTTCCGGAAGTTTCCCGAGCGTGTCGCGCGCGCCTCTCGGCACGCCCATCCCTCGAGTCTCCGCGACGCAGCGCCGCGCGTCGCCTAAAGATTCCACGCCGTGGGATCGATTGGGGCTAACGCTGACGCAACTGAACGTTGCGCCGGATGAACGTCGGCAGATCGAGGTCTTCGCCGTCCACGACCGTGCGATCCGCGCCCTCGAACGCGCCGCGCGAGACTTCGTTGAGATTGAGAACGCCCTGCTGGAATTTCCCTTTGCCTCGGGCGAACGCATGGGAGGGCGCCGTGGGATTGAGGCTGGAGGTTTGGATCGCGCCATCCAAGGTCCGCCCCGACCGGCTCGCGGCGGATTCGATCGGTTTACCGGTGGACGCGATGATCAGCAACGAAACCTGGTCCTGGCAATCCTCGTCCACGATCGGCCCCAGCTTGCACGCGGCCTGCGGACCGAGCTTTTCGTTTACGGTCTTCATCATCTCGCCATACTGCGACATCTTGAAGTCCGGCCCGTGCGTGACGGCGACGAGGGCGCACTCGGCGCGGCGAAGGACTTCCGGATCGCTCAGCAACGGACTGCCGAAAGCGCCTTCGATCGCCCGCGCCACTTTGTCGGAGCCCGCGCCGTCGCCGAACCCGATGAGCGTTTCCCCGCCGCGGCGGCGGAGCACGGCGCGCAGGTCGGCAAAATCGATATTGATCAAGCCGGTGAAAGTGAGCATCCGCCAGATCTTGCGCACGCCGCCGCTCAAGAAAGCGTCGGTCGGCGCGAAACCTTGTTGCACGCTCGCCTCTTCCCCCGCGAGGTCATACAGCTTGTCGTTCGCGATGCAGATCACCGCGTCCGCGGCGTCTTGGAGCGCCGCAAGCCCCCCTTGCGCTACGCGCTCGCGGGGTTTGCCTTCGTAGACGAAAGGGAGCGTGACGAGGGCGAGGACGAGCGCCCCCTGCGCGCGCGCCGCCTTCGCGATGACCGGCGAAGCGCCGGTGCCGGTCCCGCCTCCGAGCCCGGCGGCGATGAAGATGAGGTCGTAGCCGCGCACGGCCTCCTCGATCGCTTCGGCGTCCTCGATCGCGGCCTGTCGGCCCACGTCGGGGTCTCCCCCCGCCCCAAGGCCGTGGGTGATGCGGTCGCCGATCTGGAGCTTGTCGGCGACCATGCAGTTCGTGAGGGCCTGCGAATCCGTGTTGATCGCCAGGAGGCCGACTTGGTCGAAGCCGTCTTGGACAAGGCGATCGATCGCGTTCACGCCCGCGCCTCCGATGCCGATCACCTTGATCCGCACGCGTTTTTCCGCGGGCGCGCGACGTCCCGCAGCCGCGCGCGGCGCGCCCTCGCCGTCGGGCATGGAAGACTTCGGTTTCATCCGTGATCAGTCCTCAAGAATCCTTCCGATCAGGTTGGGCATCCCGCGCTTTCGCTTCGTCGCGGCGAGGCGTTGCGCGTGCGCGTATTTGACCAGTCCAACCGCGGTCGCCATCTCGGGGGAGCGCAGGTCCTCCTGCCCTTCGAACCCCGTGGGGATCCCCGTTTTCGCCTGCAGATCGAAGATGGACTGGGCGAGCGTCACCATGCCTTTGAGGCGCGCGCATCCGCCGGTCAAGAAAACCGTCACGCCGTCGAAGCCGCTCGCGTTGCGCGCGAAGATGCGGTCCCGGATGATCCGCAGCGTCTCATCCATGCGCTCGTGAAGAATGCGGTGGATGTCGTCCAGAAAATAGACTTGCTGCCGCGCGCCAAGGATTTCGTCGCGCGAAAAGACGACTTCGCGTCCGCGATCTTCCGGTTCGACCATCACGCCCCCGGCCTCGTGAAGCAACTTCCGCGCCTTGTTCCGCTGGCGGATGCCGAGCCCCACCATCAGGTCGTTCACCATATGTTCGCCGCCCACGGCGAGCGTTCCGGAAAGGCGCGGGGCGCCGTTCCTGTAGACGACGTACTCGGTGATTCCGCCGCCGAGATCAATGACGATTGCCCCCATCTGCTTGTCTTCGGGCTCGAGGACGGCCAGCGCGGACGCGAGACCGCTGAAAACCACCTCGTTCACCTCGACGTTCGCGCCAACCTTGGAGCAGAGGCAGTTGGGCAGGTTGCGGACGCGCCCTTGATGCCCATGGATGCAGTGGACTTCGGCCTTGAGGCTGTTCCCGAGATGTCCCACGGGATTCACCAGAGGAAGCCCTCCGTCCAGATCGAAACCGCACTGCACCACATGAATCATGGTCCGGTCGCTTCCGAGCTGCGCGCAGCTCGAGGCGCTGTCCTTCGCCGCCTGCACATCCGCGTCGTTCACCTCTCCCCCTTCGCCGCGCACGCCGACATGCCCGGTATGGGTCTCCGCAGCGATGTGCGCGCCGGTGATCGCGAGCTCCACCAGCTCCATCCCGATATGAAAATTCTCCTCGGCTTCCCGCAGCGCGCGCGCGATTGCGTCGCACGCGCGCTTCTGGTCCTGCACCTCGCCTTTGCGGATCCCCTCCGACTCGGTCATGTGACGGCCGATCATGGAGAGCGCGCCATCCGGGCGCTCCTGGCCGACGGCCACCTTGATCCGGCTGGTTCCGACATCGAGGCCGACGAGATAATCCGCATCTCGCCGAAACAGGTTGACGAGGGAGGGAATCCAGCTCACGGCGCCTCCGAGGTGGCCGCGGCGAACGTCACGGGCACGTCCATCCCCAAGCTCAGATCAATCGTCGCCACCCGCAAAGCGCGGCCGCGCGCGTCGCGAAGCACCGCGGCCCAACGACGGAGCTGCTGATCGAGGTCGTCCATCGCGAGTTTCGCCCGACATCCGTCGTCCGTCGTGACGACGAGGAATCCCTTTCTCGACACATCCACGGAGCGGAGGTCGAGGCCGGCGAGGAGATCGCCCCGGTCGGCGCGCTGGAAGAGCGCCAGCGCGCGGTGAACCTCCGGGGAGATCACGGGGCGGAGAATGCGCATGTCCGCCACGGCGGCGCCGGTGATCAAGGGGAGATCTTCGATCGTCTTGCGCTGCGCCTCCGAAAGACGGCGCAAGCTCAACAGGTCCATCACGACGCCGCGCCGGTCCACCTGATAACGCAGCGAGCCCGCCGCCAAGCTCGCGACCGGAACGCGTTCGACGATGCGGATGACGAGGCGGTCGGGAAGCGCGAGGCCCACCTCGGCGCGCTCGACTTCGGGACGCAGCTCGAGATCGCGACGGATCCGCGCGATATCGATCCCCAGCAGATTCTGATCGCGCGCCAAACGGAGATAATCCACGACGAAATCCGCGCTGAGCAGGTCGCCCGTGTTTTCCACGGAAATATCGCGGATGCGAAAGGCGTTGTTCTCCGCGAAGAAATGACGCGCCGACCAGCGCAGGCCGCGCCATGTTCCCCAACCTGCCGCAACGAGAAGCGCGCCGCCGACCAACGCGAGGCCCAAAAGCCGCGTCCGCCGCTGCGCCCGAATCCGCGCGCGCTGATTCGCGTGAATCGCGCGCAAATCGAGCCGAATCGCGCGATTTTTGCGGCGAGAAAAAAGTTTCATGAGGCGCGCCTCCCGCGTTTCAGGGCGGATTCCACCAGCGCCAGGCAGAGCCTGGGGAACGCGATGCCGGCGGCCGCGGCCGCCTTGGGCAACAGGCTGGTTTTCGTCATTCCCGGGATGGTGTTCACTTCTAATAAATAGATTCCCCCGACCTCGTCCAGACGAAAATCCGCCCTTGACATATCTCGGCAGCCCAAGGCGCAATGCGCCGCCCAACCGCAGCGTTTCAACCGGCGGTTCAGCCGCGCATCGAGCCGCGCCGGAACGATGTACTCGGTGTTTCCCGACGTATATTTGTTCGTGTAGTCATACCACCCCGCCCTTGGGCGAATCTCGACAGGCGGAAGAGGTTGGTCGCCCAGCACTCCAACCGTCAGTTCGATCCCGGGGATATATTTTTCCACCAGCACGACCGCGTCGCTCCGCCGCGCCTGTCGGATCGCCTCCGCGAGTTCCGATTCCTTTCGCACGATGCGAACGCCGATGCTGGATCCTTCGCGCGCGGGTTTGACGACGACCGGCAGATCGAACGGGAGGTCGCGCGCGCGCGGGGAAGTTTCGCGCGCCCGCAAGACGAGATCTTGAGGCGTCCGCAATCCCGCCGCGCGAAAGCATTCCTTGGCGACGCTTTTGTCGAAGGCGCGCCGGCACGCCTCGGAACTCGAGCCGGTAAACGGGACGCCCTGCCTTTCCAGTTTCGTCTGGAGTTCGCCATCCTCGCCGTAGGCGCCGTGCAACGCGACGAACACCACGTCGGCGTCCGAGGGGAGACGCCAGCGGCGGCTGCGCACATCCACCTCCACGACGCGACAGCCCGCCTCCCGTAGCGCGGCGGCGGCGGCGGTGCCCGTGGAAAGCGACACCTGACGCTCTCTGGAGAATCCGCCTTTGAGCACGGCGACGCGAAGATCGGTGGTTTTCATCGGATTTCGGGCGGTCAGTTCCATCCCTCGTCGCCGAGCACGACGACTTCCATTTCCAGCTCAATTCCGCGCGCGGCCCGCACTCGATCGCGGACCATGCCCGCCAACGCCAGGACCTCGGAGGCGGTGGCGCGGCCGTCGTTCACGATGAAGTTCGCGTGCGCCTCGGAGACGCGCGCGCCGCCGAAGGCGAGGCCCTTGAGTCCGGCCTCGTCAATCAGCTTCCCGGCCGAATGACCGGGCGGATTCTTGAAGATGCATCCCGCGCACGCGGCCGCCGGCTGAGTCGTTCGCCGTTTTTCTTCGAACGCCTTGAGGCGCGCGTCGATCTCCTCGATCGGCGCTTTTTCGCCGCGAAACTCGGCCCACAACACGAGGCATCCGTCCAGACCGGGGCAACTGCGATAGCTCGGCCGCAGATCCTCGGGCGTCCGCTCCGCGACCTCGCCGCGCAACGTCGAGAAGCGCACCTTTTCGACGACGTCGAACACGCTGGCGCCCATCGCGCCGGCGTTCATCCGCAGCGCGCCTCCGACGGTGCCGGGGATGCCTTCCAGGAACTCCAATCCTCCGAGGCCGGCGGCGCGCGCGGAGGCGACCACTTGCTTGAGGCGCGCGCCGCCTCCCGCGCGGAGGCGCGCGCCTCGGACCTCCACGGTTCGAAAAGCTTCCCGCCCGAGGTGG
>JABWAM010000365.1 GCA_013360985.1 Verrucomicrobiia bacterium
GTGGAGAGTCTGAAATCTCGACACAACCCACCCCTCCGATCCTCCATGGATGATGAGGAGGGTTGCTCTCTGAAAATCGAGCGGATCCGTGGATTTGGGGGCCTTTCGCGAAGCGAAACGCGACGGGAGACGTTCTTTTGTCTTCCGTTGAAGCGGCGCATGCGCCATTTTCCACGCGCTTCACTTCCCGCGAATGCCCAAACGCACCGACATCGAGACGATCCTCATCATCGGTTCCGGGCCGATCATCATCGGTCAGGCATGCGAGTTCGATTACTCGGGGACCCAGGCATGCAAGGCGCTCCGCGAGGAGGGGTATCGCGTCGTGCTCGTCAACTCGAATCCGGCGACGATCATGACCGACCCTGAGTTCGCCGACCGCACCTACGTGGAGCCGGTGACGCCCGACATGGTCGCGCGAATCATCGAGCGCGAGAAGCCGGACGCCCTGCTGCCCACCCTTGGCGGCCAGACGGGGCTCAATACCGCGATGGCCCTCCATCGCTCGGGCGCGCTCGAAAAGTTCGGCGTGGAAATGATCGGCGCGAAAGCCGCCGCCATCGAAAAGGGCGAAGACCGCCAGCTTTTCAAGGAGGCAATGCTCCGCATCGGGCTCGATCTGCCGATCAGTTCGACGGCGCATTCCGCGCAGGAAGCGCGCGATATCGCGCAGGCCATCGGCCGTTTCCCGCTGATCATCCGCCCCGCGTTCACGCTCGGCGGGACCGGCGGCGGCATCGCCTACAACCGCGAGGAGTTCGAGCAGATGGCTCAACGCGGGATCGATCTCTCTCCCGTTTCCGAGATCCTCGTCGAGGAATCGCTGATCGGCTGGAAGGAGTTCGAGATGGAGGTGATGCGCGATCGCGCGGACAACTGCGTGGTCATTTGCTCGATCGAAAACTTCGATCCCATGGGCATTCACACGGGCGACTCGATCACCGTCGCGCCCGCGCAGACGCTCTCCGACAAGGAATATCAGGTGATGCGCGACGCGTCGTTCGCCTGCATCCGCGAGATCGGCGTGGAGACGGGCGGCTCGAACATCCAGTTCGCCGTCCATCCGAAGACCGGCCGCATGGTGATCATCGAGATGAACCCGCGCGTCTCGCGTTCTTCCGCCCTCGCCTCGAAAGCGACCGGTTTCCCCATCGCCAAGATCGCCGCGAAACTCGCCGTCGGCTACACGCTCGACGAAATCCCGAACGACATCACGCGCGAAACGCCCGCCAGCTTCGAGCCGACCATTGATTACGTCGTCACGAAAGTGCCCCGCTTCGCTTTCGAGAAGTTCCCCGGCGCCGAAGGCGTCCTCACCACGCAGATGAAGAGCGTCGGCGAGGCGATGGCCATCGGGCGGACCTTCAAGGAATCTCTCCAGAAGGCGCTTCGCTCCCTGGAGGTCGGACGCCACGGCCTCGGAGGAGACGGGCGTCCGTGGCGCATCGGCGCCGAGGTCTACGGCGACCGGGACCTCCTTCCGCGCGAGGTGATCCGGCAAAAGCTGGCGATCCCGAACCCCGACCGCATCTTTTTCCTGCGTCATGCGATCCGCGCCGGCTACACGCTCGACGAAATTCATCATCTCACCCTGATCGATCCGTGGTTCCTCGTGAACCTGAAGGAGATCGTGGACTGCGAGGAAGAACTTGCGCGCGCGAAGTGGTGAGGACGCGGCGGCGGGACGCCTCGCCTCGCGCGCCGAGCGCGGCCTTTTCGCGCAGGCGACCTTCGCCCTTGGCGGAGCGCCCGTCGAAAAGGCGGTCCTCCTTCGGGCTTGAGCGCCCTTCTGCCGCGCCCTACGATCTCCGCCTCCCTCGGACGGGTGCCAGAGTGGTTGATTGGGCACGCCTGGAAAGCGTGTTTGCCGCAAGGCAACGAGGGTTCGAATCCCTCCCCGTCCGCCAGTTTTCGCAGACGCGCAAGGAGCGGCTTTGACAGCAGGTCTGACCCTTGTGGAAAGAGGCGGTAGAACGCGGTAAGAGGCGGAATTTCAGAGTGAGCGAGGCCGTTTTTCTGGCCGGGCG
>JABWAM010000366.1 GCA_013360985.1 Verrucomicrobiia bacterium
GAGTCCGGGTCCGCGGCGTGCTGGCGGGCGACGGCCCTCTGCGCGGAGAACTCGAGGCGTTCGCGCGCGCCTCGGCGGCGCCGGCGACCTTCGCGGGATTCCTCAATCAGTCCCGCGTGACGGAGGTCTACGCGGCGGCGGATGTCGTCGTCCTGCCGTCGCACAGCGAGACGTGGGGCCTCGCGGTGAACGAGGCGCTCGCGTGCGGAAAGCCGTGCCTCGTCTCGGACCGGGTGGGTTGTGCGCCGGACCTCGTGATCCCCGGCGTCACCGGCGCAGTCTTTCCACACGGCGATCCGAAGGCTCTGGCGGTTCTTCTGGAGCAATTGGCGGCCGGCGCGCTGCGTTTCCCTTCGATTTCATCCGAACGCGACGCCCTCCTCGAACGCCATTCCTGTCCGACCGCCGCCCGCGGGATCGTGAACGCGCTCCGTCGATTCGGACGCCCTCCCTCCGCACCGACGCCATGATCCCCCCAACCGTCCAGATCGCGGACGCGGCGCCTCCTTCCGCGCCGGCGCCGAAGCCGGCCGTCGAGCGCGACCTGATCACCACGCTCTTCGCTCTCGGTTTGCTGGTTTTTCTGTACCAAGCCCTTTCCGCGGGCCATCTCTGGGCGGTCGGCTGGGTGGTGCTCGGCGCGCTGGCCCTCTTCCTCAAGCGCCGCGCCAAGGCGCGCTTCGTGCTCCTCTTGGAGTTGCCGGTGCTCATCGGCCTCCTCGCCTACTCCGCGACCGCGATCTATCTGGTCGGCGAACGACAGGCCTTCGATTTCATCAACGATCCGTTCGCCGCGGAAGGCGCATGGATCGCGCTGGGCGGCATGACGTGTTTCGTGGCCGGACTGGCGCTCGCGGTGCTTCGGGGGGCGGAGTTCTGGCAACCCGCCGCCGCCGCGCCGATCACCCTCACGATCCGCCAGGTCCTCATCATCTATCTGGTGGGATTGATCAGCGCCGAGGGCGTCGCGCGCGTCGCGCCGATCTGGCTGATGGCAATCGCCTACACCTTCGGCCTGTGTCAGCCGCTCGCCCTCTTCATCTACCTGAAGCTGGCGATGGACGCGAAACCGCGATGGGTCGGCACGCCGCGATTCTACCTCTGGATGGCCGCCCTCGGCATCTGGAGCGTGCGCTCGGTGATGGGCGGCATCTTCGGCAGCACGCTCCTCATCCTCACGGTCTTCGTGACCCAACAAATTCATCGCTCCTATATCTTCGTGGCGGCGGGGCTCTTCTTTCTCGCGACCGTCGCGCCGCTGATCCAGGACACCAAGAGCGACTACCGCCAGCGCCTGGCCGGCGGCGTCCACGCCTCGGAACGCGCGCTGCAGGATGTCGTCGCCGAAAACTTTCGCCACATCCTCTCCGAAGGCGACATGGAAACCTATCGAAAGGGGATGACCCAGCTCGCGGAACGCGTCTGCACGTTCGAAATCTGGCTGCGGGTCAAACGCCACATGGACACCCTCCAAGATTTCGCGAAGGGCCAGACCATCCTCGACGCGTTGGTCTTCGGGTTCATCCCGCGCTTTCTCTGGCCCGACAAACCGGTGACGGGAGGCGTCAACATGCTCGCGGAAAAATACGCCGACATGACCATCGCGGAGGGCACGAGCGTCGGCGTCGGCATGATCAGCGAGTTTTACATCAACGGGGGAACCTGGGCCGTTCTCCTCGGGATGCTGGGGATCGGCGCGCTCGGCGGCGCCGCGCTCATGCGCGGCTGGTTCGACAACGTGCAGCCCCTCGGCCTGATGGGCGGCATCCTCGCCTTCTCCCTGCTCGTGCGGCCCGAAGCCAACCTCAACGACGTGCTCGGCGGATTCATCCGCATCCTCTTCCTGTGGTGGGCGCTTCGCTTCTGGATCGTTCGGGGGCAACGCCGCGCGCGCCCCGAGCCGCCGCCGCTCGCCCAACCGATCCCGCCATGGAACCCGCCGCCCGCCTGATCCTCGTCACCGAAGGCCTCGACGGCCAGCACGGCGGCATCCAGCGCGTCACCCGCTGCGCGATGGAAGCGCTC
>JABWAM010000367.1 GCA_013360985.1 Verrucomicrobiia bacterium
GGAGAGGGGCGAAGGCGCTGAACCCTCCCATGCCGACGACGACCGCGGGCTGGAAGCGCGCGATCAATGTTCCACCGGCCTTTCGCGCGCGCGCCAACTGCCGCGCGAACCGGATTGCCCGATCCGGCCGCCAACCGCTCCAGGCGACGCCGGGCAAACTCTCGACTTCGAAGCCGACGGCGCCGGCCGCCGCGACGCGATCAATGCGTTTTTCCGAGACGACGAGCCGCACCGTATGCCTCCTTTCGCGGAGCTCTTCGGCGAGAGCGATGCCGGGAAAGAGATGTCCGCCGGTGCCTCCGCAAACCACAATCGCGTTCATGCGTCGGTCCTCTCCCCCTCAAAGGGGAGGCGTCTCCTCGTTCGCGGGCAGGCCGCCGCGGAAGCGGCGCGCGCGGAGAGACTGGCGATGGATGCTCACGAGCAGGCCGATGGAGGCGTAGCTGAGCACGAGGTTCGATCCGCCGTAGCTGATGAACGGCAGCGGCATCCCCTTGGGCGGCGCGACTCCCGTGAACGCGCCGATGTTGATCGTCGCCTGGAGGGCGAGGCCGAAGACGAGACCGAAGCCAAGAAGCAGACCGTAAACTTCGCGCGCGCGCAGGGCGATGAGGACGCCGCAGACGAAGATCATCACATAGGCGAGCAGGACCGCCAGCGAAGCGTAAAACCCGAGTTCCTCGCCGATGATGGGAAAGATCGCATCGGTCGTCGCCTCGGGAAGATGCAGCATTTTGAAACGGCTCTTGCCGAGGCCGACCCCCTCAAGGCCTCCGCTCCCGAAGGCGAGGATGCTTTGCCAAATCTGATAAAACTTTCCATCGTGCTGCTGAAGCTCGGGTCGAACGAGCGCCCCCCACCACGCCCGAAAGCGTTCGAGGCGTTCCGGGATGGAGATCACCATCAGCGCCACGCCCGCCAGCCCCGCCACGCCGATCCCGGCCAGCGGAGCGACGCGCGCCCCCGCGACGAACGTCATCGCCAAAGCGCTCACCAAGATGAGGCCCGCGGTCCCGACATCCGGCTCCTTGACGAGAAGCGCGAGGACGGGGGTCAACACCGCCAGCGGCCAAAGGAACCCCCATTTCCACTCGCGCACGCGCATTTGATGCCGCGCCAAGCCGTCCGCCAGAAGAATCGCCAACGCCAAGCGCATGACCTCCGAGGGCTGCATCTGCACCGGGCCGAGGCGGATCCAACGCGCCGAGCCTTTGATCTTCACCCCGATCCAGGGCGCGTGAACCATGAGCATCGCGAAGAGCGCGCCGCCGAAGAGGATCCACGCCAGCGGCCTCCAGACCTTGTAGTCGATCCACCCCGTCATCCCGAACGCCGCGAACGCCGCCGCCAGCCAGATCAGTTGCCGCACCAGTTTCGACGCCGAAGTCGCCGTCGTCACCGTCGAGGTCGTGCTGGCGATCATGACCAGCCCCAGCCCCGTCAGGGCGAGCGTCACGACGAGCAAGACCACGGAGAGAGAACGGTTCATTCCGGCGGCGCGGCGTGGAGATCAGACGAAGAAGCGGCGCGGCGATTGCCGCGGATCGCTCGAGGTGCTCGGGCCGCCGGCCGGCGCGCGGCCCGCGGGAAGTTTCAACTTCTGCCCGATCTTGAGTTTCGAGGCGTCAACGATGCCGTTCGCCTTCATCAAGGCGTTCACCGTCACGCCGTACCGTTTCGCAATCGAGGTCAGCGTCTCGCCGGATTTGACGACATGCGTCTTTCCTCCGCCTTTCGCGACCGCGCCCTTCGCGCCGCCTGCGGGCCTTGGCGCCGGCGCGGAGGCTTTGAGCTTCGCGGAGGGAACGACAAGCTTCTGCCCGATCTTGAGTTTCGAGGCGTCAACGATGTGGTTGGCATGCATCAGCGCCGCAGCCGTCACCCCATACTTTTTGGCGATGGACGCCGGTGTTTCTCCCGACTTCACGACGTGGATCACGCTGCCGGCGGGCTTGGCCTCGACCGGAGCGGGCGGCGGCTCGACCGGCGGTTCGGCCGGCGGCGCGACCTCCGTCTCCAAGGG
>JABWAM010000057.1 GCA_013360985.1 Verrucomicrobiia bacterium
CAGCGCGCGCGCGACATGCGGGCGGCCCGCGGCAATCGGAGCGCCCTCGCCGCGTTCGGAGCGCGCAGCGAGGCGCAGGACGTCGTCGGCCTTCAGGGGCACCCCCAGGTCGCTGAGGCGCTGGACGATCCCTCGGATCCGATTCGTCCGACTGCGGTTTTGCTCCGCGAGTTCCGCCTCCAAATCGGGATGCCGCCATCCCGCGCCCGACCCGCAGGCGGGGTTGAAATAGAGGAGCATGTGGATCTCGACAGGTCCAAGGCGGGAGGTCACTTCCACGCCGGGGATCACGAGCACGCCGAGGCGTTTCCCCTCTTCCATCGCCTCGGGAATTCCGTCCACGGTATCATGATCGGTGATCCCCGCGGCGCCAAAGCCCAGGCGCGCCGCGCGACGAATCATTTCCGCCGGCGCCTCGGTGCCGTCCGAATACCAGGTGTGGAGATGGAGGTCGGCCTTCATGCGCGCGGCGCGCCGGCGACCGTCCGCAAAGGACGGTTCAGTTCGAGCTTCACCCGATCGAGGATCCCGTTGACGAACCGTCCCGAATCCGCCGAGGAATACTCCTTGGCGAGATCGATCGCTTCGTTGATGGAAACCACCGGAGGAATGTCGTCGCGAAAAAGCATTTCATAAATCGCAAGACGGAGAATGGCGCGGTCCACCGCGGCGATGCGCTCAAGGCTCCAGTTTTGGGCATACTGGCGAATTTTTCCGTCGAGCGTCTCGATGCGCGCGAGCACTCCGCGCACGAGATCGGCGGCAAAGGGGCGCGCCGACGGGGCGTGCTTCTCCGCGGTCGGCAGCGCGGCGAGATCCTCCTCGACGGGACGATCGCTTTCTCCGGCGAGATTGCGCTGATAGAGATACTCGATGGCGATCTGTCGCGCCTGACGTCGAAGGTTCATGGCCGCGCGAAAAGCAAAATCCCGCAAAAAAAAGCCGCCATCCCGCGGTGAGACGTCGAATGCTCGAACGCCCTCGCGGGAAATGCGACCAGCGTCTCCTTCCGGATCGCCGGCGGTCTTTCGGAAACGCGGTTGGGCCTCATCGCCGCCTCCTCTCGCCTTTCCGCGCGCGTCCCGCGGTTCCCATGGTCGCGGCCATCTCGACCGCGGCGCGGGCGGCCTCTTCGCCGCGAAGACGGACCCGCGCGCGAGCGTCGCCCTCCGTGCGCGGAGTCAGCACCTGATGGATTACGGGCACTTCCGTCTCCACGGCAAGACGCTGGAGGTTCACCGCGTCGGCGGCCGCGAGATGCTCGGCATGCGAGGTGCCTCCCTGGAGGACGACGCCGAGCGCAACCAACACGTCGTAATTCCCTGAGCGCGCCATGCGGGCCGCGAGCACGGGGATCTCGTAGGCGCCAGGCACGCGGCAAACGACGACCTTGCGCGCGCCGAGCTTCGCCAAGGTGGCAAGCGCGCTCTCCAGCAGAGCGTCGCATAGGGACCGGTTGTAGCGGGCGGCGATCACCCCGATTCGAAAGCAGGCGGCGCGCGCGCGCGGCACAGACGCGAAGATGGTCGAAAGATCCGTCGGCTTCATCGTCGGGCGCCTCCAGACTTCAGGGGAACCTGTTCGACGATCTCGAGGCCGAATCCCCCAAGACCCACGAGCCGATGCGGATGATTGCTCAGGAGGCGAATCCGTCGAACGCCGAGGAGCGCCAGAATTTGCGCGCCCATTCCGTATTCGCGCAGGTGCGGCGCTTTAACCTTCCCCGAGGAGTCCAGCATGGTTGCGCCCCATCCCTCGTGGCGCATGTAGAGCAACAGTCCTGCGCCCTCTTCGCGAATTGCACGCAGGCTGTCGGCGACGGAAGAGGGCGATCCGAAGCGCGCGGATTGAAATACGTCCGCCGCGACGCATTCGGTATGGACGCGAGTCAGCACGGGGCGAGAGGGGTCGATGCGTCCAAGCGAAAGCGCCAGATGCCGCCTCCCGTCGAGGCGCGACTGAAAAACGTGGAGGCAAAAATCTCCCCACGGCGTCGGAAGAACGGCCTCCTCCACTTTTTCCACATGCTGCTCCCGGGCATGGCGATAGGCGATGAGGTCCTCGATGCGACAAATTTTCAACCGATGGCGACGACGAAACCTCTGCAACTGCGGGAGGCGCGCCATCGTCCCGTCCGCGTTCATGATCTCGCAGAGGACGCCTACGGGCGGCAAGCCCGCCAGCCGCACGAGATCCACCGCCGCTTCCGTATGCCCCGCGCGCTGAAGGACGCCCCCGGGACGCGCGCGCAACGGAAAAACGTGCCCCGGCTGGACGAAATCGTGCGCGCGCGGGCGTGGCCGGGCCAGCAGACGGATCGTGCGCGCCCGATCGTGCGCGCTGATCCCCGTGCTGACTCCTTCGCGCGCATCCACGGACACCATGAACTCCGTCCGGTGCGCCTCGCGGTTGTCGGACGTCATCCGCGCGATCCCCAACGCGTCGAGACGTTCCGCGGTCGCAGGAACGCAAATCAGCCCGCGCCCGTGGCGCGCCATGAAGTTGATCCTTTCGGGCGTCACTTTTGCCGCCGCCATCACGAGATCGCCTTCGTTCTCACGGTTCGTGGCGTCCGTAACGACCACCATCCTCCCTCGGCGCAAATCGCTCACGATCGCCTCGATGGGATCGAAACCGGAGCGTTCGCGCAAGGGGACTTCTCTGGCGGGCATTGCGGCATCATGACCGCTCCGCGCGAAGGCGGCAAGCGCGCGCCTGGAAATTGCTTGGAATCGCGCGTTGCCGCGGGAATTATCGGGAGATGCGAATCGCGGGTCCATGCCTCCTCCTGTTCGCGCTTGCCGTGATGCGGGCGGAGGCCCGCCTCGGCGAAACCCAGGCGGAGATCGAGAAGCGCTACGGCCCCGCCATCCGGAAGGTCAAGTTTCAGAAGCCGGTCGAGCGAAGGTTCAAATATCATTTCTCCGGGTACATCATCGAGGTCAGCTTCATCCAAGACCGCTGCGTGATGGAGGCGATCGAGCGCGCCGACCGCGGGTTTCTCGGCGAAGACGAAGTCGCCGCCTTCCTCCGCGCCAACGAAGCGGGAAGCAGTTGGCGGCGGGAGGAAAACTCCAACACCGAGCGCGGCTATCGGCGCGCCGACGGCAAGGCGATCGCCCATCTCGACGCCTATCTCACCCGCTTCACCGTGATGAGCGCCGACAGCGGCACGCCCTCCGAAGAGGTGGACGGCAAACGCGTTCGAAAACGGCTCGAAGGATTTTGAGCGCCCTTTTTGTCCGTGACTCACGCATGAACGCGCCTTCGCCGCAGCCTCTCATCCGCATCCCCAGCCTCAAAACCGTCGCGGAGTTCCGCGCGCATCTCGACCGCCTCGGGCTCGATCTCCTCTGCGACGACCGTATCGAGACGGCCCCTTCCTCTCCCCTCGCGCAGCCTCTCGCGTTCGACGGCCGCACGATTGGCAACCGCTGGGGCATCCACCCCATGGAAGGCTGGGACGGCGCCGCCGACGGCCACCCGACCGAGTGCACCTTCCGCCGCTGGCGGAACTTCGGGCGCAGCGGGGCGAAACTCATTTGGGGCGGCGAAGCCATGGCGGTGCGCGAAGATGGACGCGCCAATCCGAATCAACTGATCATTGATGACGCGCACAAAGGCTCGCTCGCTGCGTTGCGCGAAACCCTTGTCAAGGCCCACCGCGACCGCTGCGGATCCGACGCGGGACTTTTCCTCGGTTTCCAACTCACCCACTCGGGCCGTTTCTGTCGCCCCTACGACAAGAAAAAGTTGGCGCCGCGCGTCGCCTATCGCCACCCGCTCCTCGACCGCCGTTTCGGCATCGCCGACGACCGGCCCGTCCTGCGCGACGACGAAGTCCGCGCCCTCGTCCCCTTCTACGCGCGCGCCGCGAAGGTCGCGGAAGAAGCCGGCGCGGACTTCGTGGACGTCAAGCATTGCCACGGCTATCTGCTCCACGAGTTCCTCGGCGCGCATACGCGCCCTGGCCCATATGGCGGCACGTTTGAAAACCGCACGCGGCTGACGCGCGAGATCCTCGAGGCAATCCGCGCCGAGTGCCCGCGCCTTTCCATCGGCGTTCGCCTCAGCGCCTTTGACTTCGTTCCGTTTCATCCCGATCCGTCGAAGAGCGCGCCGGGCAAGCCCGGCCCCGGAATCCCCGAAGACTACTCCGCCTGCCTGCCGTACCGTTATGGGTTCGGCCTCAACGCGCGCGATCCCGTCACGCCGGATCTCGAGGAAACGATCCAATTCCTCCATCTCCTCCGCGACCTCGGCGTGCGCCTCGTGAATCTGACCGCGGGCAGCCCCTACTATAACCCACATATCCAGCGCCCCGCCGCGTATCCGCCCTCCGACGGGTATCAACCGCCCGAAGATCCGCTGGTGGGAGTCGCGCGCCAGATTCGCGTCACGTCCGAGATCAAGCGGCGCGCGCCGGATCTGGTGATCGTCGGCACCGCCTATTCCTATCTCCAGGAATACCTCCCGCACGTCGCCCAATCGGTCATCCGTTCGGGCGGAGCGGACTTCGTCGGGATCGGGCGAATGGTTCTCTCCTATCCCGAGCTGCCGTTGGACGTTCTCGAAAAGGGCGTCCTCGCGCCGCGGTTGATCTGTCGGACGTTCAGCGACTGCACCACCGCGCCGCGCAACGGCCTGATCTCCGGGTGTTATCCCCTCGACGATTGGTATAAGGCGCGCCCCGAGGCGCAGACCCTCAAGACCCTCAAACGCGGGAGATGAAGCGGAGACGTGAACCGGCGCGGCCGCCCTTTTTAAACAAGACAACTCCATCTCCCCCCACTTTATGAATCCCCTTCGCATCGGCATCCTCGGTCAGGGACGCAGCGGCTGGAGCATCCACGCCCACCTCGTCCGCCAACTTCCGGAACTTTTCACGCTGGCGGCGGTCGCCGACCCGATGCGCGAGCGGCGCGAGGAAGCCGTCCGCGAGACCGGTTGCGCGGCGTACGCGGACTACCGGGGCCTGCTGAAGCGCGACGACCTCGATCTCGTGGTCAACGCGCTCGCCAGCCATCTCCATGTGCCGGTGACGAAGGAGGCCTTTCGCGCGGGGCATGCGGTGCTCTGCGAGAAACCGCTTGCCCGCCGCGCGAAGGACGTGGACGACCTCGTCCGCCTCGCGAAAAAGGAGAATCGGTTCTTCGCGGTGTTTCAACAGTCGCGTTTCGCTCCTTACTTCCGCAAAGCGCGCGAGATCGTGGAGTCGGGCGTGCTTGGACGCGTGGTGATGCTGAAGATCGCATTCAACGGGTTTGCCCGCCGCTGGGATTGGCAGACGCTTCAGGAAAACATGGCGGGCAACCTCCTGAATACCGGCCCGCATCCGCTCGATCAGGCGCTCCAGTTTTTCGGGGCCGACCAGATGCCCAAGGTCTTTTGCCTCATGGACCGGGCCAACACCCTCGGCGACGCGGAAGACCACGTGAAGATGATCCTCCATGGCAAAGGGCGTCCGACGGTGGACCTGGAGATCTCCTCCTGTTGCGCCTATCCGCTCTACACCTACCAGATCTACGGCACACGCGGCGGCCTCACGGGCAACACGCAGCACCTCGAATGGAAGTATTTCGCGCCCAAGGAAGCGCCGAAACAACGTCTGCGCCGTCGCCCCACCGAGGCGCGCGCGTACTGCGGCGAAAAACTCCTCTGGCATACCGGCGTCTGGGACGCCACCGCAGAGGAAAAAAATCTCTTCGACTACATGGGGCTGCGCTTTTATCGCAATCTCCACGCCGCCCTGACGCGCCGCGCGCCGCTGGAGGTTTCGCTTGCGCAGGTGCGCCAGCAGATCGCCGTCATCGAGGAGTGCCACCGCCAGTGTCCCCTGCCCCGCCTTTCCGCGCGGCGGAAGTGACGACGCGGCGCCGCTGTCCGCGGCCGTCACCGCCCCGATTTCGACCGGAGAAGCGGCGGTGCGCCTTCGCGCCGCGCGCGAGCGGATCAGAGATACTTGCGCAGCTCGCGGATCGCGCGCCGGATGCCCGTGTTTTCCTCGCCGGCGCCCTCGTACTCGATCCCGAGCCAGCCTTGATAACCGGCGGCGCGCGCGATCTCCACGCAACGCCCCAGGTCGAAGGCGGGATGCGATCCGTCGGAAGCGATCTCCTTGACCTTGGCGTGCACGGCTTTCGCGAAAGGCATGATCTTCGCCAGGGCCGCGTATCCGTCCACTCCCTTGGGCCAGTTGCCAAAATCGGGGAGAAAATCGAAGCAATTGCCCGCGAGCTTCCGCACCCGGAGCATCCGATCGGGGCACGCGGACAAGCCCCAGTGGTTCTCCATCACAATCCGGAGACCGTACGGTTTGGCGCGCGCCGCGAGCGCGGCGAAATTTTCCGCGCAAGCGCGCAACACCGAAGGGGTAAACTCCTGAATTTCGCGCCCGCCCGAGTTGGCGCGGATCGCCGCGCACCCCAGCTCGGCGGCGACGGAGATCCACCATCCATAGGCGTTCACCGCGCGCCTCCCCATCCATCCGGACGCGCACAAGTCGTAGGCCTCATCCACGGCGATATTGAGGATCGCGACCCCTTCCCCGCGCGCGCGCCGCGTCAACTCGCGGAGATATTTCGCCGAGGTCTCCGCGAAAAACACGTTGTTGAGCTCGATCGCCTCGAGCCCAAAACGTCGCCGCGCCACCTTCGGGAAATCGAGAAGCGCCAACGGACGACGCGGATGACGAAACTGACGGTTCAGCGACCAACCGGCGAGAGACAGCTTCATCTCTTGAAGATGAAATCATACTCCACCATTGTAAACCGCAAAACGCGAGGGCGCCGAACGATGAAACATTCACCGGCAGGCGCGGTCGCGTGGCGCATCACGGGACGATGCGCTTTTCGGCACGCGAGGTTCCATGGAAAGCCTCGCGCCGGTTCTCCTACATCCCCATAATTTCGTACCCGCAATCCACATAGACCACCTGCCCGGTGATCGCGGCGGCGCCGGGCAGCGCGAGGAACAACCCCGTCGCGCCGATCTCCTCGGTCGTGACGTTGCGTTTGAGCGGCGCGCGTTCCTCGTAATGCTTGAGGATCTGCCCAAGACCGGATATCCCGCGCGCCGCCAGGGTGTTCACGGGGCCCGCGCTGATCGCGTTCACGCGGATCTTTCGCGGGCCGAGGTCGTACGCGAGGTAGCGCACGCTGGCTTCGAGCGAGGCCTTGGCGACGCCCATCACGTTGTAGTGCGCGACCACCTTGACCGCCCCGTAGTACGAAAGGGCCAAGATCGTCCCGCCTTCCGTCATGAGCGGCTCCGCCCGCCGCGCCATGGCGACCAACGAATAAGCGCTGACGTCATGCGCGACGCGAAACGCCTCGCGCGTCGTGTCCACGAAACGTCCCTCGAGCGCCTCGCGCGGGGCGAAAGCCACCGAGTGAAGGAGCAGATCCAGTCTCCCCTCCGCTTCGGCATACCGCCGAAACACCTCGTCGAGTTGCTCGTCGCTGCCCACGTCGCACGAAAGAATTCGCGTCTCGCCTCCCAGCGAAGCCGCGAGTTCCTCGACGTTCTCCCGGATGCGTTCCCCTTGATAGGCGAGCGTGAGCCGCGCACCGGCGGCGTGCCACGCCTGCGCGATCGCCCAGGCGATGCTGCGTTTGTTGGCGACGCCGAACACGAGCCCTCGCTTTCCATCCAAAGGCCGCGCCGCGCCGTTTCCAGAGATCTTGTTTTCGCTCATGGCCGCGTAGGTTTACCTAGATTCCGATTCCATGCAAGCCGCCGGAACACACCCCAAATCCACGGATACGCCCCTTTTTTAGAGAGCAACCCTCATCATCATCCATCGAGGACCGGGTGGGTGGAGCGTGTCGAGATTCCGGACTCTCCACAAGAAGGATGGGGCGGCTCGGCCGGCGGCCTCGCCCTACCTTTCCGCATTCCGTGCTTGAGGAAAATCCACTCTGTCGCGAGGCGAGGCAGGGCGCCGCCGCGGCGGCGCCGCGGCAACAGCTTAAGTCCAAAATGTTGCGAGAGCATCGCATGTTCCTCGAGCGAGGATGGATACCCCCCATGCCTTACGCGGGGATTTTGGCACATCGCGGAATCTTGCGCGGGACAACCTGCCCCCCTTTCCAGCGGCCAGCGTTCCCGAGGCGGAAAACGGATCGGCAATCGCGCGACGAGACGCGAGGAAAAACTATTTCCTCTCCGGGTTGCGCCACCCTTTGTCCATGAGGGGCGGCATCCCCCGGGTGAGGTCGGCCAGCACGGGCGGCTGATGAAATGCCAGGGCATGATCGTCCAGCGCGGCGCCCTGAAGCGACGCGCCGGCCAGGAA
Source organism: Verrucomicrobiia bacterium (assembly GCA_013360985.1). Lineage (GTDB taxonomy): Bacteria > Verrucomicrobiota > Verrucomicrobiia > JABWAM01 > JABWAM01 > JABWAM01. The sequence continues at coordinate 8,297 of JABWAM010000057.1, forward strand.
ACGAAAGCGAAAGAGGTGCCGCCCCTGATCCGCGATGCGCGCGCGCGGCACGATCCTCCGGAACGGGTCGTGCTGCGCCATGAGCGCGGCGCGGAGAAGGGTGAAACGCAGCCTTTGCGGGGTGGCGTCCAGGGCAAAGACGTCCGGGCAAACCACGCCGAGCGTGGCGCCCCCCTCCAAACGGACCAGCGTCCGATCCCGCAAACAGACTTCCTGGCCGTCGAAAGGGCGGGAAAGTTCGCCGCCAAGAATTCCGTCGAAGCGTTCCGTTACGGGACGCATCAACGGCCAGACCAGCTTGAGGAGCTTGTGCTGCTCGCGCCAATCCACCTCCAGCAGCATCTCGACGAAAGGGTCGCCGTCATAGACGCGCCACTCGGCGCGGAGCGCGCTCTTTCCAATCGAGCCCTGCTGATGCAAAACGGCGCGCAAGGGGCCCTCCTCGATGACCTCGGCGGTTTGCCAGGCGGCCATTTCGAGCGGTTTTTCGGGGTAATGCGCCACCCCGTGCGACCAGGTGTCGCTCGCGTCCGCCAGCAGGTGGATCCCCGGAAGAGGGACATCCCCCAAGCCTCCCAGGGTCATGCTCCGCGCGCCATCGAGGCGCACACGCGCTCCTTTCTCCGAAACGATCTGCGTCCCTTCGACGCGCACGCCCGGCGTGACGGGCGCCGGAGGGCGGTATTCGAGGCGAAGCGTTCGCACGTCGGCCGACGCGAGTTCCGCGCGAAAAAGGAGGCGCATGCCGATGATGCAGAGCGCCTCCGGTTCGATGCGTTGATAAGGCATCTCGCGTCCCTCTTCGTCCACCAGAGCGAACTCAGGCACGGAAACGGAGATCTCGAACCACGGCTCGAACTCGATCCAGCCGCGGAATGGTCGATCCGAGAGATTCGCGGCCACGAGCCGCTGGCTCCGGTCGTCGGGCAACTGCGCAAGGCGCCTCCGCAACCCGAAATGAATGCCCTCGTCCGCCCAGGCGATCGCTTCGCCCAGTTGATTCTCCACCTGCGGATATGCGCTGGGAATGCATGTGCCGCCGAGCGTGTCATGAAAATGCGCGAAGCACACCTGCCGCCACGCATGCGTCAGACCCCGGGCAAAATCGGCCGCGGGCCGCGGATCCAACCTTCGCATGAGATCCGCCTGATGGAGACGATGCTCGGCGGCGCGCACGGCCACTTTGATCGGCCGATAAACGCTGTAGCAGCCGACTGCATGCGACTGGAGTTCCCCCGTCGCGAGAGGCAGGTCCGGCGTCCGGCTTTCCACCGCGGCGAAGAAATGGGAGGGCGAACTGAAGACGAGGCGCGCGCCCTCGATGACGTGCGCGTGCGCGCGCAGCCATGCGATCGTTTGTTCGGTCACGCCTCCCCCGTGGTCGCCGGCCCCGATGAAACACATCGTGTGCGCGATGCCGGGCGGCAGATCGCGCAACGACGCCTGGAGATGATCGAGTTGGTCGCCGAGCGGCGGGCGCACGCTGTACTGCTTGGCGATGCGGAAGGTCGTCACTTCCGCTCCGCCTTCGCGGCTGCGCCAGCGAAAGAGCCGCCCCGGCAGATCCTTTTCGTGCTCCTGCGGGCGCATCATCACATAGGCGTTCTGCCCCGCGGCGCGGAGCAGGTCCGGCAGCGTCGCCGCGTGACCGAAGGAATCCACGTTGTAGGCGTAACGCGGAAACTGCCCGAACTTGTCGAGAAAGTAGGCCCGCCCCAGTTCGATCTGTTTTCGCAAGCCTTCCGCGCCCGGAAAATTGCAGTCGGGTTGAAGCCACCAGCCTCCCGCGATTTCCCAACGGCCGGCGACGACGTGCGCGCGAATGCGTTCAAAAAGGGACGGTTCCGTCTGCTCGATCGCGTGATAGATCCATCCTTCGCCGCGCGTGAACACGAGGTCGGGATGCCGATCCAGCAGATCGCAGGCCGTCCGACATGTGCCGAGCGCCATATCGAGTCCCGAGGGCCACGGCCAGAGCCAAACCGGGTCAATGTGCGATTGGAGGACGAGATGGATCGTGATCATAAACGCGCGCGAATTCTCGAGGCGGGGACGCAGTCCGTCGTGAGTTTATCGCGAGACCACGAGCTTCACCAGCCCCCCAAGCCCGCTCGGAATCGGCCTCCCGGAGATGAAGTTCTGGAGCGTGTTCGTCACATGGAGCTCGAGATGGTTTCTCCCGGGGCGCAACGCCCGCGTCACGTCGAGCCGCCAGGGCGACCAGAGCATCGCGCCGACGCGGCGTCCGTTGAGGAAAACCACGAGGTGCTCCCTCGGCGGACGCTCCAGCGCGAGCTCCACACGGGCGCCCTTCGTCCCTATCCATGCGAAGTCCTGGGCGTAGATCATCGTCCCGCTGTAGTGAGGCCAGCCTTTCCTTGTCCAGTCGCCCGCTCCCGAAAGCCGGCCAGGGGGAACGATCGAGGGGACGCCGCGCCCCTCGCGCACGCGGAACGGCCCGATCAGGCGGAACGGATCCATCAGTCCGTCGCTGCTCCTGCGGAGGGCGATCACCACCTCGAGGGTATTGGCGCCTCGGCGCAGGAGACCTCGGAGTCCGTGCTCGCGGTTGGTCGGATCGTAACGATGGGATCTCTTCCATCGCCGCAAGGGTTTCCCGTTGAGGGAGGCCGCCCATTCCCCGCGGACCGTCTCCCCCTCGATGAGGAGGATGGCGTCGCGCACGCCCCGCGCATGGAACCGCGTGCGATAGACGAGCCGTTTCGGATGCGCCAGATCGGGCTTTGCGGGAACCGCGCCGAGGGCAACCTTGTCCGTGGAACCGATTTCCGACGGAGGCGCATGATCGTAGTACGGGGCGGGACGGACCCTCCTGCCTCGGAGCGTCCATCGGTCGAGAACGAGGACGTTGTCAGCCGCGGGCGTGATCTCCCAGGCGTCCGGCAGGCGCAGGACGCGAAGAACGCGCCGCCCTGGGGCCGCGACGCCTCGCGCCGCGATCCATCGGCTCTCGTAGCCTTCGAGCGCGTGCGCGTGCCCGAGAAGGCTGAATTTTTCGCGGGTCGGCAGGAGGTTCAGGCAGAACCAACCGCGGGAACAACGCACGACGCGGATCGCTCCCCGGCGCGACCGGAGCGGTCCTGC
>JABWAM010000368.1 GCA_013360985.1 Verrucomicrobiia bacterium
TGTCATTCGTGCCCCAGGCCTGCGCGGTGCCCAAATAAAGCGGACTGGACGAAAGAACGGCGAGCGCGGCGAGAAGCCGCGGAAGACGGACGAAGGTGTTTTTTATCATGGCGACAGGAGGTTCTGGACGGAAAATGTGACCAGAAAGAGGGGTTGCGTCAAGCCGCGATCTAAAGTCCAAATCTCCGCGTCAGGCGTGGGGGGAGTCCATCCTCGGTCGAGGAACCTGCGACGCCCGCGCCACATTTTGGACTCAAGCCGCGGCCGCGGCGCCGGCGGCGGCGCCCTCCCTCGCTTCGCGACCGAGCGGATTTTTCCCGAGCACGGACGGGGGAAAGGGAGGGCGAGGCCGCCGGCCGAGCCGTCGCACCCTTCGTGTGGAGAGTCTAAAATCTCGACACAACCCACCCCTCCGATCCTCCATGGATGATGAGGAGGGTTGCTCTCTGAAAATGGAGCGGATCCGTGGATTTGGGCACAGAGAAAACTCCTCCTCCCGTCGGCGACGCTCTCCCTGGCCGCCGCGAACCGCGCTGAGATTCATTGGATGCTTGCCCAGCGCCGAGACCTCGGGATCACGCGTTTGCGGGATCGCGGCGGCGGACGATCGCGGCGCGATAGACGCGCGCGTATTCCCGCGCCGCATGATCCCAGGAAAAATCGCGGGTCATCCCGCGCGCGCGCATCTGGGCGATGTGCGCGGGACGATCAAACCAGGTGGAGATCGCCCACCCAATCGTGTCGTGAAGCGCGCCGGGGGTGGCGTCCCAGAACTTGAATCCCGTGCCCTCACCCGTCGCTTCCCGATAGTTTTCCACGGTGTCGTGGAGTCCGCCGGTCGCGCGCACGACGGGGAGCGTCCCATACTTCAGCGAATACATCTGGTTGAGCCCGCAGGGCTCATAGAGCGAGGGCATCAGGAAGAAATCGCTTCCCGCTTCGATGAGGTGGCTCCGTTCGTTGGAGTACCCGAGGTGAACACCCGCCCGCCGGGGAAAACGCTCGGGCAGAGAGCGAAAGAAATCTTCCGTCGCGCGATCTCCGGTTCCGAGCGCCACGATCTGCATCTCCATCGTCGCGAGCGCGCGCGGGAGCGCCTCGCGCGCGAGGTCGAAGCCCTTTTGGTGGACTAATCGCGATACGATCCCCAACACGGGAAGATCGGGGCGCGTCTCCAGTCCGAAGCGCTCCTGAAGCGTCCGTTTGCAGACGGCTTTGCCGGCGAGGTCGTCGACGGTATAGCGCGCGGGGAGCAGGGCGTCGGTCGCCGGGTTCCAGTGTTCTTCGTCCACGCCGTTGAGGATGCCGATGAGCCGGTCGCGGCGGTTCGCCAGATACGGGGCGAGCCCGCAGCCGCCGATCGGCTCGAGGATTTCCGCCGCGTGCGTCGGCGAGACGGTGGTCAGGGCGTCGGCGAAGGCGATTCCCGCCTTGAGGAGATTGATCCGCCCGTGATCTTCGAACTTGTCGGAGACGAAATGTTCCGCGCCGACGCCGATATAAGGAAAGGCCGAGGCGTGGGAGACGCCCTGATACCCGATGTTATGGATGGTGAGCACGCTCGCCGTCGCCGAGAGCGGGGACAGGAGGCGGTCCCAGGTCTTCAGAAAGACGGGCGCGAGCGCCCCCGGCCAGTCGTGCGCGTGAACGACATCGGGAAGAAACCCGGAGTCTTTGCACGCCTGAAGGGCGGCTTTGCACAGCAACGCGAAACGAAAGGCGTTGTCGCCGTATTCACCCGAGGGTTCGTCATAGATGCCCGGCCGCCCATAGAACCGTTCGCAATCCACGAACTCGACGGGCGTCACGCCGTCGAGCGTCGCCGCGTGGAGGCCGACCCATTGTTCCTCGCCGCCGCCCATGTGGACGCAGCAGGAGCGGCGCGGAACGATCCCATGTTTCGCGCGGTCGATGCGCGCGTAGAGCGGCAGGATCACCCGCGCGTCGTGGCCGAGCCGGCGGAGCGCCTTCGGGAGCGCGGCGACGACGTCGCCGAGTCCCGGC
>JABWAM010000369.1 GCA_013360985.1 Verrucomicrobiia bacterium
TGAAATCGTAAAACTCACTTCTCCAATCGACCGCCGACTCCCCTCTGAAAATCAGAGGCGCAACCCCGCTTTTCTTGCGCTATGGGATGACTCTGGAAAACATCAATGGAGAGACCGTTCGCATATCTCACAACCCGCGCCCGTTGTCCAATGGGTAACGCACCTCCCCAATCCTCGCGAGAGCGTTGGATGAGGAGGAGGGTCGTTTTCTGAAAACGGAGTTGATCCGTAGCGAGGGGCGGTGCCTTGCCTCGGAGCGCCGCCGTTCCGCGAAAGAAAGAACGGAAAGGTTTATCGCGAAGGCGTCTGGAGCAGAGCCTCTTCGCCGTCGAAGAGCGAAGCTTCTTGCTGATCGGTTTGCGAGGGCGCCAAAAATCCGCGGAAGTTCTTACGCATCTCGCGTCGAAGCCGGCGGCCTTCCGCGAGAAGTTTCCGGCGCGCCACGGGGGCGCCGCCCTCCGCGAGAAAGAGGAACCGGGCGGCGGCGTGTTCGCGAAACTTCGCCGCCCATTCGAGATAGGCGAGATCGTCGCGGCCGCGTCGCGCCGCCTTTCGCAACGAGGGAAGCATCTCTTGGGCGGCCCGGGCTTGCCGCGCGAATCGTCCGATCGCCTCCGCGGCGTCGGCGCGAACCTCGCTCGCGTGGTAGAGCGCGATCTTGCGTTCGACGATCCGTTTCCAATCCACCTTCTGGTCGAACCCGGCCGCGCCGTACTTGATCCGATCCTCGTGCGCGTTGGGGAAGTGGAGCACGAGGTCCATATAGAACCAGTACGGCAGATGCACCGGACGCCCGAGCTTGGTGTGTTTGGTGGGCAACTCGATCTCGCCGCCGAGGAGATGGATCGCCTCGACCGCCCGCGCGTCCGGAAGGCCGAAGCGGAGGCGGGCCCAGGCCTCCTCGAATCCGCGGCGATCCGTCTCGCGCCGCACCCGCCAACCGCGATCAGCGCCCAGGGCCATTCCGAAGTCTTCCATCGGGAGGGGCATGCTGAAACACGCCCAACTCGACATGATCGTCCCGAGCGCGTCGAAGCGATGGGCCCCGCGAATCATCTCGACGATGTTTTCGCCGACGTAACGCGCGTACATCGGCACGAGCGAACCCCAGTTTTTGCACGAGACGCCGAGCGTATCGAAACCGGCCTTGCGGATCTCGATCCAACGTTCCATTTCGAAAGCGCCCTGGACCACCCGCGCGCCCGGTTCGAGGGCCTCGCCGCGCCGCGTCTCCCTCGGGATCGAGGAATACTGCCAGTGGCAAAGAATGGTCTTCGGAGGAATCTTCGCCAGGAGCGGATCGCGCAGGGACGGAGGAAGCCCGGCGATCATGTCTTGCCAAATCAGCGGACGTTTCCCCCGGGCCGCGACGTGCGCCAGCACCTGGATCATGTGGTCGCCGTAGAGTTTCGCGGCGACCTCCTTCGCTTCCTTGTGGAGGGAAAAACACTCGTCGCCGCCAACGTGAAACCATTCGTCTTCCTCGTGAAAACGCAGCACGTCGTCGAGGATATCCTTCGCCAACGCGAGCGCCTCCGGCTTCGAGGTGTCGTATTCGGTGTACCACCCGTTGCGACGGAGATGGGCGAACTCCTCGTGCTTCAAAATGTATTCTACGTGCCCCATGTTCTGGATGAGCGGCACGATCCGAATGCCGTGCCCGCGCGCCTTGGCGAGAAAGGCCGTCAACTCCCTCTCCGTGAACGCCAGAGGGTGGCGCAGGACCGGATGGCGGCGATACGGGAACTTGTCCTCGTATTCGAGCAGCAGCAGGTTGACCTTGTAATCGGCCAGCGCATCGAGCCACCGCATCAGGTACTCCTTGCGGTGCATGATGTATTTGAGGTCGAGATGCACGCCGCGCACGGGGAGATCGGGCCAGTCGGCGATCCGCGCCTCGGGGAGCGCGCAGTCGCCGGCGAGGGCGCAAAGCTGGCGCAACGTCGCGCGCGCGCGAAGCAGACCGGTCGGATGTCGGGCGACGGCCGCCGCTCC
>JABWAM010000058.1 GCA_013360985.1 Verrucomicrobiia bacterium
AGTCATGGCAGGAGGTTTCCCCCGTTGACCCGGACCAGTTCGCCGCCGTGGCTGCCGTAGAGAGTTTTCCCCAGCCAGATCGGATGCCCGACGCCGCGCTCGAGACGTCCGAGCATTCGCAACTCCAGGGTCTCCGGATTCAGCCGGGCAAGCCGTCCATCGCTCAATTCCGCCCAAAAGCTTCCGTCTTCGGAGCGACGGAACACCTCGACCGCGCACGGGAGATCCACCGATTTGACGATCTTCTTGGAAGGGAGATCATAGCGATAAAACGTCCAATTCTTGCTTTCGGGGTTCTCATGGCAGCCGAGGAAATGCGCATCGGTTTCCGCGTTGAAGATCGCGCCGGTGTTTTTCAGGCCGGGCTTCAGCGTCAGGCGATCCACCTCCTTGAGATTGAAATCGAAGACGATCAGCGACGCGCTCTCTTGATTGCGGCTTTCGCAGGAAAGGATCAGGCGTCCGGCCTTGGGCAGCGCGAGGAAGCCCGACGGTTCGATCTCCTTGTAGGCCTGGCCTAGGCCAAACTTCGTTCCGCTGGCGATTTCGTAGTAGCCGAGGCCCGTACCGGTGCTCCAGCGTTCGCGGTGCCCGCAGATGTAGATTCGTCCATTGCCCGGCGCTTGGAGATACCGGCAATGATGCGCCTCGGTCACGGTCTGCCCAAAATATCCGATCATCTTCGGGTTGACGTCGGCTCCCAGCGGGCTGTTCGCCTTGGAGGTCCACGGCTGGCTCGGATCATAATCGTACAGGACCGTGTTGGGATAACCGCAGATCCACGCTTTGCCTTCGCCAAAAAAGGAGACCGCCTCATCGGGGCCATGCTTCCCGAAGTAGTCCACCTTTCCCGTGGCGGGAAACCATCGGAAAAAGCCGTTGTAGGAATATCCGTTCCCCAACAAGGAACCGTCCGGGAGCGGGAGGAGCGATTCGATGCGGACAGGCTCGGTGTTTTTGACGGCGAACTTGAGCGACGCGAACTCGCCGGTGGACCCCGCCGGCCGCCAACGGATGACGCCCTCGCCGCGCCCATCGATTTCCACGGGATGTTCCGGGTCGAGTTCCGGCGGATTGGAAATCTCCATGGGCTTGGTGTTCTTCCACGCGACGCGCGCATACTTTTTCTTGCTGATCAACGCGCCGGGCGGAGGTTGATTGGCCTCCAGGGGATACGCTTGTCCGTCCATCAGCCAGAATTTTTCGACATGCTGCGGATCCTCGATGACGCCCATGCAGAAGTCCTGGTCCTGGTTCACGCTGATGCGCCTTTTCGCGTCCTGCGAATCCTTCAAACACTTCATTTCGCCAGTGTCCGCGTTGACGGCGAACAACTCCCAGTTGTCCTGACCGACCGCCACGTACATCCACGGCGGATCCACGGCGAGCGTATACCCGTAAGTCAGGTCCTTGTGGCGTCCCTCCAGGCCGACGTTTTCATAGAGGCGATATTCCAGCGTATCCGGATTGATCCGAATCAAGGTCGTGCGCCCGTTCGTGCTTTGCGACGATCCGTAGATCATCCCGTCGGGGCCCAAAAGCAACCGATAAAAAAACCGGAGCTGCACGAGGTCGTCCTTTACCCGCCCCAGCGGTTTCACGGTGTCTTCGGCGGGGTCGTAATAGTAGATGTGCGCGTAATCCACGGAGAAAAAGATGCGCCCGTTCTCCGCGAGCACGCGGCATGAGTCGATGTTGCCGACGTGGAAGCCCGGCCATTTGACGATTTTGTACGCGCCGGCCTGAAGGTCCGCCACCAGCCATTCCGCTTCGGGGCGCTGCGTGAGATCGTCGTATGCCACGTAGTGGCGTCCGTTGCCGAGATCCACGTTATGCTTGGGTTTGTTGGTGGAACGATAGTTCATGAACTCCGCGACATACGTCCAGCCGCCGCGCGGATTGGGCGCGAGCGCCGCATTGAACTTTCGGGACGTGACGATCGGCGTCGCCATCGTTTCCACCTTGAGAACGGGGAGCGCCGCGGGATCGGCCGGCGTCGCTTCCTGGCTGATGGCGACGTTCCACGAGGCCAGGAGCAGCAGGCCTGAGCACAAGAGAAAACGGCGGGGGAAGATCGCGGGGATTGAGTTCATCAATCGAAGAGGAAACGAGGGCGTCTCCCTCATGGGAGCGGGATGATCGGTCTCTATGGTCTTCATAAGAAGGTCAGACGGAAAAGTTCGCCGTTCACGGTGGCGTAGAGGATGTCCTCCTGCCAAACGAGACGCTCCGGCAGCTTCTCCATCCGGGCAATGGGCCGAATCGTAAGATCGGAGGGATCCAAGGTGATCAGCAGGCCGTTTTGCCAGCCCCAATAGCGCGCATCTTTGGAACGCCACGTCAAACGTTCGACGGCTTTCTCCAGATTCATCCATTGAATGAGGCGTTTTTCGCCGAGATCGTAGAGATAAAGCGCGGAGGCGGAAGGTTGATCGAGGCGTCCGATAAACCGCGCGCGGGTCGCGCCGGGATAAAGATCGCCTCCGTTGGCGAGGCCAGGCTTGATCGTCAGCCGCTCGATTTCCCGCAAATCCATGTCGAACACGACATGGGTCGGCCCCTCCTTTCCTTTCTCAACCTCTCCCGACATCACGATGCGGTTCATTTCGGGAAGGATGACCAACCCGCGCGGAAAAAGATCGTGGAGGTTTTGGTGGTGTCCGATGAACGTGTTCGATCCGGCGTCATAGCGTCCAATGGCCGAACCGGCGCCCGACCGTTCGCGGCGCCCCAGCATATAGAGTTGACGGCCGTCGTGCGGGAACAGGAAGTACGGATAATGAGCGTCGGCGTCATGAAAGTTGCCGAGCAAACGAGGGTTGGCGTCCGCCTGCTGCTCCTGTCGAGGTTCTCCCGTGGCATTCCAGGGTTTGGTCGGATCAAAAACCCAGAGATGGCTTTTCGGATAGCCCGTGATCCAAAGGAGGCCATTCATGATGGCGGTCTTCGCGCGGCTCGGCCCATGTTTCCCGTAGGCATCGAAGCGGCGATCCTTGGGAAACCAGCGGAAGAATCCGTTGTACTGAATCGTGCTTCCCAGCAGGGTTCCATCCGGCAAGGCGCTCAAGGATTCGATCGGGATCGGCTCGATGCCGCCTACGGGAATCGCCAGGCATTTCCATTCGCGGTTCGGCGCGGAGTTCGCGGGACGCCAAAAGACCTGCAAGCGTTCATCCTTGATCGATCCAAAGCGCGCGAGATCGAACTCCGGGGCGTGTTCCAAGGGCGGAACTTTCACCGGCGTGTAGGCGATGGGAAAGTCGGGGCGCTCGGTAAACGGCGCGGGGATGAGTTTGCCTTCGCGGCAAAAGAAATACTCCGCCTTCTTTTTTAGCGCGGGATAATAAATCGTGAATCCGGAGACCACGCTCTCTCCCTCCCGCGCGGCTTGCGGTCCGGCGGGCGGTTCGCCTTCGAAGGGAGAGGTGATCGTCGCGCAGATGGCTTTCCCCCGAGAGTTGAAGGAGATGAGATAGGGGTCCTTGCGTTCGGCGAGGAGGCTCTGCTCGCCGGTCGCGGTGTTCAGCGCGATCAACGCCCACTCGCCTTGGCCGACGGAGAGATAAACCCACGGAGGATCGGTCTGCATCCAAAAGCCGTAGGTCAGGAGATTTTTTCGCGGTTTTCCTCCGAGCTTGGGAAACCAGCGCGTTTCCAACGTGTCGGGATTCAGGATCGCGAGATACGCATAGCCGTCGTTGGATTGCGTGGTCGCGTAGATCAACCCGTCGGGCCCGACCTCCACGCGATAGAAGAAGGACGGCCCTCGCTCCGCTTTCTCCGCCAGCGGCGGCGTCTGCTTGAGCGTTTCGGTGACGGGGTCGTACCAAACGAAACTGAGATCGGAGACCGGAAAGAAGATCCGTCCGTTGGCGGAACGGATCTGATTGTTGATGTGATAGAGCGAGTTGGCCACGCCCTGAAGCTCCGTTTGGGCGCGGACTTTGCCGGTTTCCAGATCCACGAGGGACCAGCACGGCGTCGCTTCCGCCTGACCTTCCATCCGGGCGCGATAACCGCTCGAGTTGAAGGTCTGGAAGATCAGGTTGAAGCCTCCGCGCGGATTCGGCGCCAAAGCCGAGGTCCAGATACGCGCGCTTTTGACGGGGATTCCGAGAGATTCCCAACGGACTTCGGGCAACGCCGCTGGCGCGGGCGCCTCGGCGGCGGAGAGGATCGCCCAGGAGGAGAAGAGCCCGAAGGCCGCGAGGAGGAGTCCCTCCCCGCGCGCTCTCTTTCGCCTCGCACGGATCGCCGAGGGGACGACCGCATGAGGCCGGCGCTCAAACCCGCGTTGCACAGCCTCGCAGTCTGAAGAACGCCAGGCGCGACGCAACCGCATTCTCCTGGACAATTTCTTCGAAAATCTGGATAAGCCGCTCCATGGCTGACGTAATTCGACTGCCTCCCTATCCCCCTCTGTTCGAGGTGCGTTTTGGGTTGCGCCTCTACTATTGCGCCCGCAGATCCCATCGCGCGAAGTGGAGCTTTGGTCCCGTCGCCCTCTCCAGCGGTAAACAGGGCTTTGCGTTCGTGGCTGAAGGGGCGTTTTGGGCGGACGTGAACGGGGAACGTCGGCTCTATCGCAAGGGCGATCTGCTCGCTCTGCGTCCCGGTGACGTCACGCGTTTCACGCAAGAGGGCCCGCGAAAGCTCGTGATGCTCGGGCTGGGAATCGAGTGCGACCAGAGCGGCATAACCAACGCGCTCGGCCAGCGGGATTTTCCGCGGCACTGCACCCTGCGCCGGCCGCGGGAGTTCGTCGCCCGATTCGTTCTCCTCGAACGCGCGATCAAGGAACGCCGCGTCCTCCGCGACTGGCAAATGGCCGAGGCGTTGGTCGGCATGATGGCCTTTCTCCTGCGCGAGACGAACGCGCCGGCTCGAGGCGACGGCGCCCACGTCCTCGCGGAGCACGCGCATACGGCGAGCGCATGGGCGATGGAGAACCTCGGACGCGCGTTCTCAACGGAGGAGTGGGCGCGCGCGGCGGGCGTTTCCGCGCCGCTTCTCGACCGCGCGTTTCGTCGGACGTTCGGACGTTCGGCGCGCCGCTGGCTGGAGGATCAACGGATGCAGACCGCCTGCCGCCAGTTGCTTTCGACGACGCGGAGCGTCAAGGAGGTGGCGTTCGCCGTCGGTTACGAAGATCCCTTCTATTTTTCCCGGGTCTTTCACCGCCGCTTCCACCGATCTCCGCGCGAGTACCGTCACGAGAGCGTCGCGCTCTGATCAGGAGAGGAGACGAGCGGGAAGGCCGAGGCCGTTTGCCAACGTCGCGGGTCGGCGGACGGTTCAGGCGTCGCGGCGGGCGGCGTCGAGGAGGCGCCCCGAAGCGTCGTGAAGCTCCACAAGCAGCGGCATCTGCCCGACGGCGTGCGTGGAACAGGAGAGGCAGGGGTCGTAGCAACGAATCGCCGCTTCGACGCGGTTGAGCATGCCTTCCTGAAGTCGCTTGGCCTTCACGTATTTCTTCGCCACGGAAAGGACCGAACGGTTCATCGCGAGGTTGTTGTGTCCCGTCGAGACGATGAGGTTGACCTTTTCGATCCGTCCATGTTCGTCCACCCAGTAATGGTGGATGAGCGTTCCGCGCGGCGCCTCGATCACGCCGACGCCTTCTGGATGCGCGGGCGGCCCGCCCGCCACGAGGTCGCGTCCTGTGATCTTCGGGTCGTCGAGGAGCGCGCGCGCGCGCTCCAGTCCGTAAAGGATTTCGATGAGCCGCGCCCAATGGAAGAAGAAGGAGCTGCGCCGCACGGGGCCGTCCGCCCGCCAAACCTGGAACTCTTTCTGCGCCTCGGGGGTCGCGATGCGCGAGGCGAGATTGAGGCGCGCCAACGGTCCGACGCGATACATCCCTTCCGGATAACCCAAGGACTTGAGGAAGGGGAACTTCAGGTAAGACCACGGCTCGGTGGTCTCGGCAATGACGTCGAGGTAGTTCGCGGGCGGCACCTTGTCTTCGATCGGGGCGCCGGCGGGATCGACATAACGCAGCACGCCGTCGTAAAGCTCGAGGGCGCCGTCGATCTGAATGAGGCCCGCGTAATTGGAGTCGAAGCTGGCGAAGTCCTCGACTTCCTCGCGATGCGCCTCGTGGTAACCTTTGAGCAGGTCGAGCGCGATGCGGGCGGAGGCGAAGGCCTCGGCGAACCCGTCGAGCATCGTCTGGCGGTCGGCTTCCGGCAGGGCTTTGTTGACGCCGCCAGGGACGTTGAAATCGGGATGAATCCGGCGGCCGCCGACGTAACGGATGATCTCCTGCCCGAATTTGCGGAGGCGGATCCCGCGCCGCGCCAGATCCGGATGCTGCTGGATGAGCCCGACGACGTTGCGCAAGGCGGGATCGCTGTCGTAGCCGAGGAGGAGATCGGGCGCGCTGAGATGAAAAAAACTCAGCGCATGAGACTGGATAACCTGCCCCATGTGCATGAGTTCGCGGAGCATCTTCGCGGTCGGCGGGATGTCCACGCCAAGGATGGCGTCGCAGGTCTTGGCGCTGGCGAGGAGATGGCTGACGGGACAGATGCCGCAGATGCGCGCGGTGATCTGCGACATCTCGGCGAAGTAACGACCTTCGCAAAACTTTTCGAAACCCCGGAACTCGACGACGTGGAAGCGGGTGTCGGCGACCTCGCCCTCCTCGTCGAGGTGAATCGTGATCTTGGCGTGGCCCTCGATGCGGGTCACGGGGTCAATGGTGAGGGTCTCGGGAGGCATGGCGTGGGGGGGGTGAAGGGCCGGTGGGAATCTAGTCGTAGCGAACGTTGCTCGGATTCCATTGGGGCTTGCGTCCGGCGAGGAGTTCGGTGAGCCCGTACCAGATCGCGTCGGCGTCGGGAGGACAGCCGGGGATGAAGGCGTCCACCTTGACGAACTCCTGGATCGGGCGAACCTTCGCGCAGAGGGGCGGGACGACCTCGTTCGGCACTTCGCCGGCGCAGGTGCTCTCGGTTTCGATGTAGCCGCGAGCCAGGACTTCGCCGAGGTCCTTCTGGTTGCGGAGGGCGGGGACATTGCCGGTGATCGCGCAATCGCCGAGCGCGACGAGGATCTTGCTCTGCTTGCGGAGCGTCTTGAGGACATGCGCGTTCTCCTCGTTGCACACCGCGCCCTCGACGATCCCGACGTCCACAGGCGGGATCTCCTTGAGGTCGGTGATCGGGCTGGAGGTGAGCTCGACGAGCTTGAAGAGATCCACCAGGCGTTCGTCGAGATCGAGGAAGGACATGTGGCAGCCGGAACATCCGCCCAGCCACACCGTCGCCACTTTGACTTTGGGTTGGTCGCTCATGCGTAAATGCTCTCCAGGGCGTGCAGTTCCTCGCGGGCCTGGCCGCGGGGCGTCAAGGCCGGACGCAGCGGCAGCACCCGCCCTTCGAAGTTGGTGATCGTGCCGTCGCGCTCGCTCCAGACGGTGGTCGGGAGGAGCACGTCCGCGAACTCGGTGAGGCGGGAGACGTAGGCGGCCTGAACCACCAGGAACTCCATCGAATGGAGAAGCCCGGCGACGGCGCGATCGTGGAGGATGCCCGCGCCGCCGGTCGGCTCGTCGGCGGCGCAGACGTGAAGCGCGCGCACGGGGGCGGTCGTCAACCAGTGAGAGAGGTTGTCCACCGCCTCGATACCCGCCGCCGCGAGGGCGAGGGCATTCGTCGTGGAGGGCAACGCGACGACGGTCGGCCCGCAATCGGGTTCGAAGATCGCCAAAAGCTGCTCCATGGCGGCGATGCCGGGCGAGGTCATCGCGTGAGGCCCGTAGACGAGCACGGGCCGCCGGCAGCCTCGGAGGACTTCGGCGACGCGCTTCCAAAACGCGCTCTCGAATCCGATCATCCGGGAGGAGATGTCGGCGTGGGCGTCGAGATCGCTGGGGCGCACGTTGAGCAGGACGAGCTTCGCGCCGCGCTTGCGCGCGGCGACGCGAATTCGCGCGGCGA
Source organism: Verrucomicrobiia bacterium (assembly GCA_013360985.1). Classification (GTDB taxonomy): domain Bacteria; phylum Verrucomicrobiota; class Verrucomicrobiia; order JABWAM01; family JABWAM01; genus JABWAM01. The sequence goes on from JABWAM010000058.1 coordinate 7,944, forward strand.
CAACGCCCTGCAGGCGGGCGGGATCGGCGCCGAGCAGGATGACTGCGTCGGCCTCGTCGATCCGCGCGAAGGCTTCGGGGGCGAAGTCCGGCTCGCCGCACATCGCCGCCTCGTTCTGCGCGACATACATGCCGACGCGCCCGATGCCCGAGCGAAACTTCGCGAGGATCCGCGCCGCCTCATTCGTAAGGCGCCCGGAGACGAGAAGGCTCTTCTCCCGGGGCGCCAGGCGCGCCGTGGCCGCGCGGATCGCGGCAATCGCTTCCTCCCAGGGAGCGGGCGCGAGTTTTCCCTTTGTGCGGATCATCGGCTCGAGGAGGCGTTCGCGCGGGACCGCCCAGGTCTCGTATCTCCCACGAACGCAGAGGTGTCCGCGATTGACGGGAGAATCCTGGTCGCCGAATACGTCCACGACGCGGTTGTCCGTCGTATAGACGACGAGGCCGCAGCCGACCGGGCACTCCGCGCAGGTCGTGCGGACTTGGACGCATTTCTTGAGCGCGCCGTGAAAGGCGGCGTCCTTGTCGAAGAGGGCGCCGGTGGGACAGGCGGAGACGCAGGCGCCGCAGTTCGTGCAGGTCGTGGAGGCGCCGAACGTTGTGTTGAGGTCCACGATGATCTGGCTCTTGACGCCGCGGTTGCCGAGGTCGAGGGTGTGCGCGCCTTCGATCTCGTCGCAGACGCGGACGCAACGGGTGCAGAGGATGCAGCGGTTGTGGTCCAGGCCCAGATATTTCCCGCTGAGGTCCACGGGGAAGGCGGGATACAGGTAGGGGTAGCGGATGCCGTCAATGCCGAACTTGTACCCGCTCATCTGAAGCTCGCAATCCCCCTTGTTCATCGGGCAGATGGGGCAGATGTGGTTGCGTTCGCTGAAGAGAAGCTCGAGCGTGAGCTTGCGCAAGTGATCGAGGCGCTCGTTCTTCGTGACGACGACGCTCCCGTCGGTGGCGGGCGTGGCGCAGGAAGGGATCGGCTTCGGGATGCCGCCGACCTCGACGATGCACATGCGGCAGCCGCCCCAGGGGGAGACCTCCTTCATGAAGCAGAGCGTCGGGATCTCGATCCCGTTCGCCTGGGCGATCTCGAGGATGGTTTGTCCCGCGGCGCCGGCGCAGGTCTTTCCGTCAATGGTCAGTGTGAGCGTCTTCATGCGTTCACCGGGATTCCCGGAGAGGTTTTCTTCACCGCATCGAACTTGCAGACGTCGAAGCACGCGCCGCAGTGGATGCATTTCTCCTGATGGATGAAGAACTTTTTCTGCGAGCCGATTCGCGCGATGGTCTGCACGGGACACGCGCGGGAACAGAGGGAGCAGCCCGTGCAGAGGGGCTCGTCAATTTCGAAATGGAGGAGGTCGCGGCAGGCGCGCGCGGGGCAGCGCTTTTCGAGAATGTGCGCCTCGTACTCGTGGCGGAAGTACTTGAGGGTGGTAAGGACCGGGTTGGGCGCGGTCTGCCCGAGGCCGCAGAGGCTCGCGGTCTTGACCATGGCGGCGAGGTCTTCGAGCTTCTGGAGGTCTTCGGGTTCGCCCTGGCCGCGGCAGATGCGCTCGAGGATGAGGAGCATCTGGCGCGTGCCGACGCGGCAGGGAGGACACTTGCCGCACGATTCGTCGCAGCAGAACTCCATGAAGAAACGCGCGAAGTCCACCATGCAGGAATCTTCGTCCACGACCACCATGCCGCCCGAGCCCATGATCGAGCCGAGCTTCTGGAGGGACTCGTACTCGACGGGGGTATCGAGGAACTGTTCGGGGATCACGCCGCCGGAGGGGCCGCCGGTTTGGACGGCCTTGAGTTTTTTTCCGTTGGGAATGCCGCCGCCAACTTCGTAGACCATCTCGCGAAGGGTGGTGCCGAAGGGGAGCTCGGCGACGCCGGTGTTGTTGATCTTGCCGGCGAGGCAGAAGACCTTGGTCCCCTTGGTCTTCTCCGTGCCGATGGAAGCGAACCATGGGGCGCCCCTGAGGATGATGGGGCGGATTGTCGCCCAGGTCTCGACGTTGTTGATGTTCGTGGGCTTGCCCCAGAGGCCGCGTTGCGCCGGGAAGGGAGGGCGTGGCGAGGGCTGGCCGCGATGCCCCTCGACACTGCGCATGAGGGCGGTCTCCTCGCCGCAGACGAAGGCGCCCGCGCCGATCCGGACTTCGAGATCAAAGTCGAATCCGGTCTCGAAGAGGTTTTTCCCGAGGAGGCCGTATTTGTAGGCCTGCTCGATGGCGATGTGGAGGCGTTTCACGGCGAGGCCGTACTCCGCGCGGATGTAGATGTAGCCCTGGTTGGCGCCCATCGCATAGGCGCCGATCGCCATGCCCTCGATCACGCTGTGGGGATCGCCCTCGAGGACGGAACGGTTCATGAACGCGCCGGGATCGCCCTCGTCGGCGTTGCAGACGACGTATTTCGGCGTCGCCGGCGACTTGCGCATCAACCCCCACTTGCGGCCCGTGGGGAATCCGGCGCCGCCGCGTCCGCGGAGACCGCTTTTCTCGATTTCCGCGATGACTTCCTCGGGCTTCATTTCGGTGAGGACCTTGCCGAGGGCCAGGTAGCCGTCGCGCGCGATGTATTCTTCGATCTTCTCGGGATCGATGATCCCGCAGTTGTCGCGCACGATGCGGATCTGGCGGTTGAAGAAGGTGAAATCCGCCTGCGTCTTGACGAGTTGTTGGGTCTCGGGATCGCTGGGCAGCAGCTTCTCGAAACGGCGGCCTTTGAGGAGATGCTCCTCGACGAGCTGCGGGATCTCGGGGGCCTTGACGTTTTTGTAGAAGGCGCCGTCAGGATGGACCATCGAGACGGGGCCGAGGTCGCAGCGGCCCATGCAGCCGGTCTCAATGACCTCCACCTCGTTGCCGAGGCCGCGCTTGCGAATCTCCTCGAGGAGCGCGTCGCGCGTCTGAAAACTCCCGGCGCTCGTGCAGCCGGTGCCGGTGCAGACGAGGATGTGCGTGCGTTTCATTCCTTCACCTTGCCTACGGCGAGACCTTCGACGATCTTGCCCTTCTCGAGGTGTTCGGTGACGATCTTGCGCGCGTCGGCGGCGTTGACCTTCGCGTAGGTGACCTGTTCGCCGCTCGCCTCCTCGACGCGGATGATCGGCTCGGCGTCCACGAGGCCGATCTCGCCCGTGATGGCGACTTCGACATCGTCGAGGCCGCGTTTGTCGATTTCGTCGAGCATCGTCGTCATGATGTCGCGGGCGCCGGCGGCGATGCCGGAGGTGCCCATGCTGAAGACAACGCGGTATTTCTTGTGGCCCTCGCGCAGCGAGACCTGCCGCTGGGCCTTTTCCTTGAGTTTCTTGAGTTCGTCGAGGTTCATGCGAATTCGGGGAGGTAGAGATCGGTGAGGGAATCGAA
>JABWAM010000059.1 GCA_013360985.1 Verrucomicrobiia bacterium
CCCGATTCCGGGCGGCCGGGCGACGGCGCCGGCGACCGGCGCCTCCGCGATCTCAGTTCTCGACTTGGCACTCGCCGCCGTCGCGATGGTCAGCACGCTCTGCGCGGCGGTTGTCCTGTTGATTTGACAGCGCCACGCCCCGGCGACATGGTGTCTCGGCGCTCGCGCCGCGCGCGCGGGGCTTCACCCTCAACCCTTCTCTTCCATGGCTCGCGATCTGATCGTCACTCTCACCGGCGCCAACTTTGCCGCCGAAGTTAAACAGTCCAAAACGCCGGTCCTCGTGGACTTCTGGGCCGAATGGTGCGGCCCGTGCCGAATGCTCGCGCCCATCCTCGACGAAATCGCCGCCGCCATGAACGGCAAGCTCAAAATCGTCAAGGCGAACGTGGACGACAACCAGGAGTTGGCCGGCGAGTACGGAATTCGCTCGATCCCGACGCTCCTTCTTTTCGTCAACGGAGAAGTCAAAGAGCAACTCGTCGGCGCGCAAAGCCGTCAGGCCATCGAAGCCAAGCTCGCGCCGCACCTCGGCTGAACGGGAACCGATTCAGCCTGCACGTTTCGCGCCTTCTCAGCGCTAAAACTCGCCTCGCCCCCCTCTGGATGAGACGAAAGGCGAGGCCGAGTCTCTCTGTCTTTCGGGAACAGGGTGTTCCCCGAAAGGCAGGACGCAACTGAATCGTTGCGGTTGAGGGCGGCATGGAACGCCGTGGTTTCCAAGATCCTTGTGCGCGCAACGCGAGAGGGACCCCGCGTTCGTCCGTCGCGCAAGAGACCTCTTCCGGCGAGGGAAGCTTTCGCCCAAAATCCGACGCGCGAAACTTTCGATTCGGCGACGCGCTTTAAGATTCGTACGCCTTCTCGACGGCGTACGATCCGAGAACCCTGAACCGAGCCGCGCTCTTCTTCGCCGCCGCCAAAGCCCGCCGCATGCCGGGATGACTCTGAGCGGCCTCGACCCCGACAAAGAAAATATAGGTGTTCGGTTGGCCGAGGATGTTCCTCGACACAATCCGTTTCAAATTAAGGCCCTCATCCGCAAAAGGCTTGAGAAACTTGAGGAGGCTCCCGCTCTCATTCTTGAGCGACACCAAGAGGCTCGTCTCTTGAGCGGGCCCCTTGGGCTTGGCCCAGCCCAGAGCAAAAAACTGGGTGATGTTCGGCGTTTCCTTCTTGATCGGATAGGTCAGGACATCCAACCCGTATTGCCGCGCCGATTTCTTGGTCGCAATTGCCGCGGCATGGGGGTCGGCCGCCGCTTTCGTTGCCGCCTCTCCCGTCGTCTCGGTCCTGACCCGCCGAACCTTCGGATACTTCCGCAAAAGCCAGTCGTCGCAATGCTGGAGGGGCGCAAAATGGCTGTACACGGTTTCAATCTTCCGCCCGCGATGCCCGAGCAACGCCAGCCTGACGTTGATGGCCAGTTCCGCCTGAACCCAAAGACCTTGGGGCGCCTCATTGAGACTGTCCACCAAATCGAGAATGATCCCGCCCGAAGAGTTCTCGACAGGCACAATGCCAACGCTGGCCTTGTGCGCGCACACGTAATCCACCACTCGTCGGACCGTCGGTTGCGGAATGTAAACGGCGTCCTTTTTGTACCGCTTGCGCGCGACAATCGAGGCGAACGTGCCCTCGGGGCCAAGGTAGGCGACTTTGCGGATCATGACGGATGAAGCAGGCGTTTGCATGCCAGAGTCAGGGAAGCGAATCGCATCGTGCGTGTCAACGAAGAGCGCCTCGATTCCCGAGCGAGGCGGAGCTTTGGCTGGAAAAAACGCGCGGGCGCGGCGATAATGCACCGATGCCGCAGGTTTCTCCCGCCCTCTCTCGCCGCCGCAGCCCTTCCGAGATTCTCGCGCCCCTCGCGCGCCCTCTCGCCGGATTGGAGCGCTTCATCCACGCGCAATGCGACGCCTTCGAGCCCGGCGTGGCCGATTGCGCTCGATACGTCGCGGGCAACCAAGGCAAACGCCTCCGCCCCGCCCTGGGCCTGCTGAGCGCGCGCGCGTGCGACGGACGCCCCCTCGACGAAGCGGAGGAACCTCTCCTTCGCGCATGCGCCATCGTCGAAATGGTGCACATCGCCACGCTCGTCCACGACGACATCATGGACGGCGCGTCGCTGCGGCGCAGCCGTCTCACCGCCGGCGCCAAATGGGGCAAGGAGATCTCCGTCTTGCTCGGCGATTGTCTCTTCGCGCAGGCGCTCGTGCTGGCCGCCTCCTTTCCGACGCCCGAGGTCTGCCGCCGCGTCGCCGGCGCGGCCAACCTCGTCTGCACGGGAGAAATTTTGCAAACCCAGCGCCGGTTCGATCTCAAGCTTTCCGTCGAGGAATACCTGCGGATCATCGAGATGAAGACCGGTGCGCTCTTCGCGCTCGCCGCCGAACTCGGGGCGCAGCAGGGCGGCGCGAACGCCGAGCGTGCGGCGGCCTTCGCCGATTTTGGACGGCTCCTCGGCACGGCGTATCAGGTCTACGATGACTGCCTCGACCTCGTCGGCGCCGAAAAAGAGATCGGTAAATCTCTCGGCGCCGATCTGCGGGAGGGCAAACTCACCCTCCCCGTTCTCCTCCTCCTCCGCGAAGTCCAGGACAGCGAGCATCACCTCGTCAGTTCGATCCTCCTCAATGAGCACGCCACGGGACGCGCGCTTCTCCTGGATTTTCTGCGCAAACACGACGCGATCCGCGCCGCCGCGCAGCGGGCGCGGGAGATCCTTCGTCAAGCCGCTTCCCGCCTCGACCGTTGCCCCTCGACTCCGGCGCATCAGGCCCTCGCCGAGACGGTGGCCTATCTCGATGAAGAAATGGCGGAGCTGAAGTAGTCGCGAGGACCGCGGAAAAGGGCGCCGCGCCTTCCGCGACGGACGCGCTATCGCGGCGGGGCGTGGGATGGACTCGCCGCGCGGGACGGAGCGGACGGCGGCTTCACGAGAAGTTCGGCGGTCAGCGTCTGAAAGTCTTCGCGGGTGATCTCCGCTATCAAGAGTTGATTCTTCCAAACAATCGCGTGGACCCCGCCGGCTTCCCGTCCCACGACGATTTCCTGCACGCCCTTTTTCCCATCGAACTCGCCGGTCACGGAGATCGTCGCCGCCGGCGGATCGAAACCCCGCTGTTTGGCGTACGTATTGAGCGCGACACCCTGAATTTTTGAAACCTCGAAGCGCTGCAGGCGATTCAAGAGCCGTTGCCACGCCGTTTCGTTGAGAACGCCCGAGGCGCTCTCGTCCAGCTTCCATTTGCCCTCGGGCGTCTTCGCGACGCCGACCGCGCTCCGCCCCTTCTTGACGCTCACCGCCTGGATCGCGTCCTTCGCGATCGCAAACAGGACGCGGGAGCGCAACTCGAAAGCCCCCTTCGGGAGGGCGGCGGCATCCGCCGTGTCCACGGCGTAAATCGACGATTCGTCGGCGCGCTTGACGTAGGTGAGCTTCTTGCCGGAATCGGTCTTTCCGATCTCAAGATCGAGAATCGGCGGCGCGACCGCGGCGGGCGGCGCGTTGGTCCCCGCGTTCGCCGCCGCAGAATCCGCGACGCGGGCCCGGATCGTCACCCGCGCAGAGGGCGTCTTCAGCCCAAACTTGTCCAGGTCGGTCAGGACGTCGGCGGCAAACTCCTTGATCTGCATGCCGGAAAGACGCGTCAGCAGCTTCTCCACAAGCTCGGAATCGGCGGCGAGTTTTTCAGGCTGAACGATTTGCCAATCGTTCTGCGGCTTCTGAAGCAAGAGCGTCGCGCCGCGATGACGCATCTCGATCTCACGCGCGTCTCCAGAAGCGAACGGCGCCAGGTTGCGATCACGAAAATCGTTCAGCGCGCGGGCGGCCTCGGCGGCGAATGCCGCGGCAACCGCGACGATCGAGTTTTGTCCCTTCACGCGCGCGGCGATTTTTTTATCGTCCGTCTTGAGTTTGGATCCGAAAACCAGCGTATGGACCGCCTCCTCCTTCTCGAGGCGCACGCTGATCTCCTCGGCGGGCTCCTCCAGGCCGTATTCGCGCGAGGCGGCGGGGTCCTCGCTCAGAAAATCGTCCGCGCGCAGCGCGGCGAGCCGACGAAGAAAATCCTCCACCTTGTCGCGGTCCGCGCGCGCGGAAAGCGGCTGGACGATCCGCCAGAGTTGGTTGGTGCGCGAAATCTCGATGTGTTTGTCGCCCGCGCGCAAATTCAGGAGGGCGATCTTCTCCGCGCGAAAATCGAAGAGGTTCCGCTCGCGATAGTCCTCGATCTTCTTTTCGAGGCGCGTCGCCAGAAATTTGTCCACGAGATGCACGGCCTTCTCCCCTTTGACCTGCACGTAGAGCGCGTCGCCCTGGCGCGCCTCGTTTCCGAGGAAAAGGGTGCTTTCCGCCCGCGGCGTGCGAAAGAGAACGGACGCCCGGGGTTTTTCCAATCCGTAGTCGGAAAGGGTCAGCTTCGCCTCGGTGTAGGCGCGCTCGGAAATCCGCCGTCGGCTCTCCAAAAACTCGAGTCCGCTTAGAATGCCCTCGATCTCCCCCGCGTCGGCGCGCACCTGCAGCGGACGGGCGAAGAACCATTTCCCTTCCCGCCGCTCGAAGAGGAAGTCGCGATCGGCGCCCTTGATCTCCATGCGCGTGACGTCCGCCGCCTTGAAATCGAGCACGCGCTTCTGGCGTTCCGCCGTCTCTTCGGTGGTCGGCAGCTTCCTTTTCGCGAAATAATACCCGCCCGCGACGAGCAGCGTGATCAGGAGGAGCCAAAAAGTGCTCTTGGTCTTCATCGGCGGAAAGAGCGAAGGCCTATTTGCGGCGGCGCACCCAGACGACGAAGCCGATCCCCGCGACCGCCGCGGGAATTCCCACCACCATCGTCAGGAAAATTCCGCGGCGCTGGAAGGCGTTGAGCGTGAGGTTGAACTCCTGCGGAGTCTTGGCGGCGATGCCGAGGAGTTGCTGCCGCTTCAACAGCCAGTTCAGCGCGTTCATGAAGAGGTCGGCGTTGCCTCCCGCGAGGGCGTCGTTCCGTATGAAACGGCTGGAACCGAAAACCACCAACCGCATCCCCTCGCGTTCCACGTCGCCCGCGGCGCTCGGCTCGACCGCCACGCCCACGGGCACGGGACCCTTGCGGTCCTTGTCGTCGAATTGCGCCTTTTGTTCGCGCTGGAGCTTGGTCACGTCGGTCTCGGCCCACGAGCCTTCAAGCGAACGCACGAGAACCGTGACGCGACGGGCGGGATCGTTCGCCGTGGCGGCGTCCACCGAGCGCGCCACCGGAAAAAGCGAGGTGATCTCCTCCGTGCGCAGACTGTCGGTCACGGGATGCGTCGCGTAATCTCCGCAAGGGACGCTGGTGAGCAAGGCCTCGCCTCCGAGACGGTCGCGGATCCGGATGAGGAGCACGTCGTTGCCGGCCTTCACCCCGTATTCGGCGAGGAGTTTTTCGATGCCGGTGTCGTAGCGAAAGCCGTCGAGGAGAAGCAGGACGCGCCCATTCGCCGAGAGGAAGTCGGAAATCGCCTTCAACTCGAAGTCGACGAAGGGTTTCTGAGGGCCGCACACCACCAACACGTCGCAGTCCTTCGGCACGCTTTGGGCCGCAGCCAGGTTCAGCTTTTCCAGCTTCAGGTTGTCGCGGCGGATCAGCGTGGAAATCTTGGAAAAACCCGCGCGTGGATCGAAATCCTCGAAGCCCCCTTCCCCATGCCCCTCGAGGAAGCAGACCTTCGCCTGCTTCTCCTCGAGCACATTCTGGATCGCGGAGGTGAACTGTTGTTCGCCCTTGAAGGCCCGGATCCGCCCGCCTCCCCCGTAAGGCGACATGCGGTCGAACTCCACCAAATCGTTCACCTGGACAAATTTGTTGCGCCCCTTGTGCACGAAGACCACCACGTTCGGAACGCGCACCCCATACTCCTTGGCGAACTTCTCCGCACTGACGGGATCGCGGTCGGGATCCACATAGCGGACCTTCACCTGCGTCGAGACGTTGCGGTATTCGCCGAGGAGATTTTGGATGTCGTCGAAAACCTTCTGGGTGATCGGGTCGCGGCTATCCGGTTGAAAGAAGACGATCACTTCGACCGGTTCGCGCAGGCTCTTGAGGAGCTCGGTCGTCTTGCCCGAGAGCTTGTAGTAATCGCTGCGCGAAAGATCGAGTCGGGACGGATGCCAACGCTGGATGCCCAGATTGGCGAAGACCGCCAGGGCGCCCGCGAGGAGGATCTGGAGGGCGACGTTGATGCCGGTCGCGAAACGGCGGGGAGCGGAACCTTGGTCCATGGTCGAGGGATGAGGTTGAAAGAGGCTTTCAGGTTTTCCACTGCCGCGCCTGCACGATGCGGTGCGTCACGAAGAGGAGGAAACCGGTAAAGGTGAGATAAAACACCGGGCGTTTCCACTCGATCACCCCTCGCGAGAAGTCCTGCATGTGCGCGAGCATCGAGAAGGATTCGAAAAACTCACGGTTTTGCCCCGCGGCGTTGAGGTAGAAATAGATCCCCGTGAAGAAAAGAGCGCAGCCCATCGCGAACGCGAGCACGGCGGCGATGATTTGGTTGCGCGTGCTCGCCGAGGCCACGCAGCCGAGCGCCACCAGCAGCATCCCCATCAGAAAAAGCCCGAGATACCCACCGACGACCGGGCCAAGATCGAGCGGGGTCTTGTCCTGAGAAAAATGGCGAAGCACCCAAACATAGGAAAGCGTCGGGAGCCAGAGGAGGGAGTAGAAAACAAGCCCGCTCAAAAATTTCGCCGCGACATACTCGATGTCGCGCAGCGGCGCGGTCATCAGCGTCTCGATGGTCCCCGCGCGTTTCTCATCCGCGAAAAGCCGCATCGTGATCACCGGAGGCACCACGAGGAGAATGATCCAGGTGAACATCCCGTTAAAAAACCACATGAGCGGCGTGAAGTCGCTCGGGCTTTCCGACAGGATCGTCACGATCATGTTGAAGCTGATGCCGGTCAGGCCCAGCACGCACACCCCGACGATGTAGGCGATCGGGGAACAGAAATACGCGAGCATCTCGCGCTTAAAAAGAATCCAGACGTTTCTCATGGGGTTCGAGGGCTTCCATCTCCGACGGCGACGTCCTCTAATCGTCCTCCGTGGTGATCTGAACGAAGACGTCTTCGAGGGTTTGTCGCCGTCGCGTCAGCTCGCGAATCCCCCAGCCGCGCCCGCGAACCGCTTCCGCGGCCGCCTCGCGCAGATCCTCCTCGTTCCGCGGCTGAAGCGTCACGCGGCACCATCCCTCGCCGAGCGCTTCGGCCTCCGCGCCGCGCGCGCCGGGGAGCGATTCGAGCGCCGCCTTGGCCTGAGGCGCGTCCGCGCGCAACTCGATCACCGTTTCTCCGCCGCCCATGCGCAGCCGCTTCAGATTTTCCGGCGTGTCGCTGGCGACGATCCGCCCGCGGTTGAGGATGAGCACCCGCGAACAGGTCATCTCCACCTCGGGAAGGATGTGCGTCGAGAGGAGAACCGTATGGGTGCGCCCGAGGTCTTTGATCATCGCGCGCACTTGGCGAATCTGGTTCGGATCGAGTCCGATCGTCGGTTCGTCGAGGATGATCAGCTCGGGATCGTGGACGAGGGTGTCCGCCAATCCGACGCGCTGGCGATACCCCTTGGAAAGCTGGCCGATGATCTTGCGGGAGACGTCGGCGACGCCGCAGCGCTCGCTCACCTCCCGCACCCGCGCCTTGCGTTTCGATCTCGGCACGCCTTTGAGCGCCGCGCGGAAATTCAGGTACTCGCCCACCCGCATCTCGGGATAGAGCGGCACGTTCTCGGGCATATAGCCGATCCGACGACGGACTTCGAGCGGCTGCTGATGGATATCGAATCCCGCGACGACCGCCGTTCCTGAACTCGCCGGCATGAAGCACGAGAGGATGCGCATCGTCGTGCTCTTTCCCGCGCCATTGGGCCCGAGGAAGCCGACAATTTCCCCTTTCTGGACGGAAAAGGTGAGTCCGTGAATCGCGGTGAAGCCGGCGTAGCGTTTAACGAGGTGGTCAACCTGGATCATGGAATCAAAGCGCTGAACGCGTATCTTCGGAAAAAACGCACGCGAGTCAAGCGGTGAACCCAAAATTCTGATTCGGGGAGACCGGACGGCGGCATCCGCCCTCTACGTCTCATCCACGAACCGCTTCATCCGCTCGACGGCCTTCTCGATGTCTTCCATCGGCGCGGCGAAACAGGCGCGGACATGTCCCTCGCCCGACGCGCCGAAAGCGTCTCCGGGAACCACCGCGACCTTGTGCGCCTTGAGCAATCCGAGCGCGAAATCGCGGCTCGTCTTCCCAGTCTCGCGAACGGAAGGAAACGCGTAAAACGCGCCGCGCGGCAGGCGACATTCCAATCCCATCTTTTGCAGCTCGCCGACGAGGAAGTTGCGCCGCAGGCGGTACTCGTCGCGCATCCGTTCCACGTCGGCGTCGCCGTGCTTCACGGCCTCGACGGCGGCCTCCTGGCTGAGGATCGGCGCGCAGAGCATCGAGTATTGATGCACGCGCATCATCGCATCGAGGATCGGCGGAGGCGCGCAGACGTAACCGAGCCGAAAGCCGGTCATCGCCCACGCCTTCGAAAAGCCGTGAAAGAAGAGCGTCCGCTCGCGCATCCCCGGCATCGCCGCGATCGAGACGTGCTTTCCTTCATACGTCAGTTCCGCGTAAATCTCGTCGCTCAAGACGAGCAGGTCGTGCTTCACCGCGAGCGCCGCCATTTCCCGCATCCACGCCTCCTCCACGACGCCTCCCGTGGGATTGGTCGGAAAATTGAGCATGAGGACGCGCGTGCGCGAGGTGATCCGCCGGGCGAATTCCTCGACCTTCGGAGCGAATCCGGTCTCCGAGGTGACGGGAACCGCCAGCGGAACCCCGTGCGCGAGGAGCACGCCGGGATGGTAGGAGACGTAGCACGGCTCGTGGTAAAGAACTTCGTCGCCCGGATTCAGGATCGCGCGCAGGGCGATGTCCATCCCTTCGGAGACCCCGACCGTGACGAGGATCTCTCGGTCGGGATCGTAGCTGAGACCGAACGTTCGCGCGACGTATTCGGCGAGCGCCGCACGCAGACGGGGCAAGCCCAGGTTCGAGGTGTAGCTCGTCCTGCCGCGTTCGAGCGCATAGATCGCGGCTTCGCGGATATGCCAAGGCGTCGTGAACCCCGGTTCGCCGATCCCGAGCGACACCACATCCGGCACGTTCTGCACGACATCAAAAAAATCGCGGATCCCCGACCGGGGAATCCCGTGCACATGGCGCGCGACGCGTTTCTCAACATTCATGCGACTCTTGTAGCGTCTCGGCCCCTGCCGAATCAACGCGCCTCTCGCGGGGCGATGGGATCGCGAGGAACGCGGCGTCTTTTGCCGTTGCCAAGCTCGCGGAGGCTCCGCATCTTGGCGTTTTCCCCATGAACGATTCCCCTCTCCAGAAGCTTTTCGCCGAACGCATCGGCGGCGCCCGCTACGGCAAGGACACTCCGATCTACAAATTCGAAAAGATCAAGCGCGCCAAGCGCGCCGCCCAGAGCGCGAACCCCGGCGTCAACATCATTGACATGGGCGTCGGCGAGCCCGACGCGATGGCCTTCCCCGAAGTCGTCGCCCGGCTGGACGAAGAGGCGCGCAAGCCGGAAAACCGCGGCTACGCCGACAACGGCGACGCGATCCTCAAACAAGCCGCCGCCCGTTACCTGGACCGCGTCTGCGGCGTCAAAGGAGTGGATCCCGAAACCGAGGTCCTTCACTCCATCGGCAGCAAGGCCGCGCTCTCGATTCTCCCCGCCTGCTTGATCGATCCCGGCGACACGGTCCTCATGACGACGCCCGGCTACCCGGTGTTCGGCGCGCACGCCCGATATTACGGCGGCCGGGTCCACGAGCTTCCGCTCCGTCCGGAGAACGGCTTCCTCCCGGACCTCGCCGCCGTTCCCTCCGAAGTCCTTCGCCGCGCCAAGGCGCTCGTCCTCAACTATCCGAACAACCCGACCGGCGCGAGCGCCACGCCCGCTTTTTACCGGTCCGTCGTCGAGTTTGCGCTCAAACATCGTCTCGCCGTCATCTCCGACGCGGCCTACGCGGCGCTCGTCTTCGAGGGCAAACCGCTGAGTTTTCTCGCCACGCCCGGCGCGAAAGAGGTCGGGGTCGAGCTCCATTCCACAAGCAAGAGCTTCAATATGACCGGGTGGCGCTGCGGCTTCGTCGCGGGCAATCCCCTGCTCGTGCGCGCCTACGGCGACGTGAAGGACAACACCGACTCCGGCCAGTTTCTCGCCATCCAACACGCCGCCGCCTTCTGCTTCGATCACCCGGAGTTCACCGAAAGGATCGCCGCCAAATACGCGCGGCGCATGGACTTGCTCGTCGCGTGCCTCAATCGCCTCGGCTTCGAGGCGAGGAAACCCGCGGGATCTTTCTTCCTTTATGTGCGCGCACCGCGCCGCGCCGGCGACACGGCGTTCGCCACCGCCGAGGAGGCGAGTCAGTGGCTCATCTCCCAAAAACTTATCTCCACCGTGCCTTGGGACGACGCGGGCGCTTTCCTCCGCTTCTCCGTCACGTTCGCGGCGAACGATCCGGACGACGAGCGGCGCGTCGTCGAAGAGGTCGGCCGCCGCCTCGCCGACGCCCGTCTCGTCTTCTGATCCGACGCGCAAACTCTCGGCGCGGATTCTTTTGGTTTGCTTCGGAGGCGCGGGCATGACACGGAAACACGATATGCGCGATGCGTCACCCCATCGGAGCGCCCCCCGCGTCGTCCGCGCCGCGCGGAAAATCCCGCTGGTGGCCATGGTCTTCCGCCGCCTCACCCCGCGGCAGCAGGAAATCTTGTCGCTCCTCAAGAGCACGCCGCTCTTCGGGCACCTCGCCGATCCGGAACTCATCGAGGTGCTTCAGATCGTGCATGAGCGCGCCTACGGCCCCGGCGAAGCCATCGTCACGCAGGGCGAACCCGGCCTCGGGCTCTATATCCTCATGCGCGGAGAAGCCGAGGTTCTTCAGCATGGCGAAGAGCGGGGCCAACGCGTCGCGCGTCTCGGTCCCGGCGAAGTCTTCGGCGACGTCAGCTTCGTGGACCACAGCCCGCGCTCCGCCACGGTCGTCGCGTGCCAGCGCGTCGAGGCGATCGGTCTCTACCGCACCGAACTGCTCGGCCTCATGGACCGCCGCCCCCAACTCGCCTCAAAAATCCTCTTCGCGCTCGCGCGTCAGCTCGCCACCCGCCTCCGCGCGATGCTCCAAACCGGCGCCCGATGAACGCGCCGACCGACCGCAATGGCCCCGCGCGGCGTTCGCGCCCGTGG
>JABWAM010000370.1 GCA_013360985.1 Verrucomicrobiia bacterium
GTTTCGATCGCATCGACCGCGAGCTCGCGATGCCCGACGCCAACCTGCATTTCCCCAAGGCCGACACCCGCGCCTACCGCGCCACCTGGGACGCCGGCATCCGCTGCGTTGTCATGCAAGGCGGCCAGGGCGACATCAAGCACTGGGCCTTCAACGACCCGCTCCCGCGCCGCGGCAAACACCGGGACGCGCCACCACCCGTCGCCGATTACCGCAAACTCACGACGCGCGTCGTCGATCTCCATCCTGTCACGATCGCGCAAAACGCGCGCACCAGCGGCGGCGGCAACGTCACCCTCGTCCCCACGCGGGCCATCACCGTCGGCCCGGTCGAGACGTGGAAGGCCGAGAAGGTCTCCATCTGGCACGCCGGCAACCACGACAACCCCTTCGGCCAGCGCCTCACCACGCTGATGATCGCGAAGGCTCTCGCCGACAGCGCCGTCCCCATGTCGCTGCTCGCCGATCACCCCAACGTGCAGTTCAACTTCTACCGCGGCGGCATCGGCTCCTGCGCCGTCGAGATGCACTGAGCAAACACAGGGCGATTGGGAAGCGTCCCTTAGCTGCCATCGCCTGACTCCTCCATCCCGTCCCGAACCTTTTTCAAAAATGTCCACCCCTCCCAACCAGCCCGCCCTCAAGCTCCAGCTCAGCGTCTTCATGTTCCTCCAGTATTTCATCTGGGGCGCATGGTATGTGAGCATGGGCACCTACCTTTTCGCCACGCTCAAGTTCGATGGCGCGCAGATCGGCCTCGCCTACGGCGCCTTCGCCATCGGCGCGATGATCTCGCCGTTTCTCGTCGGCCTGATCGCGGATCGTTTCTTCGCCTCGGAAAAAATTCTCTGCGGGCTCGGCATCGCGAGCGGCGTCGTCATGTGCCTCCTCCCGCGCTGCGCGACGTTCGCGTCGTTCTACCCGATGCTGATTCTCTACTGCGCGCTCTACGTGCCGACGCTCGCGCTGGGGAATTCCCTTTCGCTTACGCACCTCGCCAACGCCAAGGCGGACTTCCCCCGCGTGAAGATGCTCTCCGCCGTCGGCTGGATCGCGGGGCTCTTCGGCGTCGGTTCCATCGCGAGTGCCGAGTCGCCCACGCAGTTCTACATCGCGGGCGCGGCTTCGATCGCGTTCGGGCTTTTCTCGCTCGTCCTGCCGCACACGCCGCCCACCAAGACCGGCGCCAACGTCTCGCTCGGCGAGATCCTCGGCCTCGACGCGCTCGCGCTGCTGAAGAAGCCATCGTTCGCGATCTTCATCGTGTGCATGTTTCTGATCTGCATCCCGCTCTACTTCTACTTCGTGAACCTGGGGGTCTACCTTACGCAGCTCAAGTGGACCTCGATGCTGGAGAAGACCTCCCTCGCGCAGGTGTCCGACGTGATTTTCTTCCTGCTGCTGCCGATTTTCCTGAGCAAGTTCGGCTACAAGGTCACGATTTTCCTCGGCATCGCCTGCTGGGTGGCGCGCTACTTCGCGCTCGGTTTCAGCGCCGACGGCGGCGCGGCGCAGACCGCGCTGATCTTCGTCGCGATCCTGTTGCACGGTGCCTGCTACGACTTTCTCTTCATCGCGGGCCAGCTCTACGTGGATGAGGAGGCCAACGAGCGCATCCGCGGCGCCGCGCAGGGCCTGATCGCTTTTATCCTCTGGGGCATCGGCGGCTTTGCCGGCACCTATGTCGCCGGCAAGGTCCTCGCCGCCCACGCGCTCGCCGCGCCCACCGCCGCCGGCATCGCGCACGATTGGAAATCCATCTGGTTCACGCCGGCGTGGGGCGCGCTCGCGGTGCTGGTGGTCTTCGTGATCTTCTTCCGCAACCCGTCGAAGGCCGCGGACGAGAGGCCGTGAATACCGCGTCGCGACCGTGGCTGGCTCGCTGAATTCAACCAACACGACTTAATCCAACATGAATCCGCACCCCACGTCGTCCCCCGCGGCCGTGACGCGCCGCGCCCTGTTGCAACAGGCCGGCCTC
>JABWAM010000371.1 GCA_013360985.1 Verrucomicrobiia bacterium
GATCCGCTTCGAGGCCGACACGCCCGAGGCGCTGGCGCGGATCCAGGCGGATTTCCGCCGGGCGATCCTGGCGGTGAAGCCGGGGGCGGCGCTGCCGTTCTGAGTTCGCCGTGCCAAAAATTAGCTTGATCGCGCTAGAATTTAGCTATGTCATTGGCCGGTGCTATCTATTCCCCAAGCCAGGCGAAGTTGTTTCGCTGGATTTTCGGGCAACCGGAGCGCAGTTTCCATCTCAACGAACTCCGCCGATTGACCGGGCTCGGGAGTGCGTCACTGCAACGCGAATTGCGGCGACTCACCGAGGCGGGGCTCGCGTCAGCCGAACGAGTCGGGACGATGCGCCGATTCCAGGCGAATCCGGAGAGCCCCGTCTTTCACGAATTGGTCGCGCTGACCCGAAAAGTGCTGGGTGTCGAACCGACGGTGCGTCATGCGCTGGCGGCATTGGCCCCGCAGCTGCGGGCGGCATGGATCTTCGGCTCCATCGCGAAAGCAGCCGACACTGCGAACAGCGATATCGACGTGATGATCGTCGCGGACGACTTGCCGATGAGCGAGATCCTCGAAGCGCTTGTCCCACTCGAGCCCGACCTCGGACGGAAGATCAATCCCGTCAGCTACACGACACAAGAGTTCGAGCGTCGTCTCTTGGAGCCTGATTCCTTCGTCAATCGTGTTCTCGCGCAGAAGCTGATTCCCCTGATTGGAGATCCGGGTGAGCTTGCCGGCGTTGGATAACCTCGTTCGCATCGGGCAACTGAAGGCCGAGGCGTGCAACGAGCGCGAGGTGCGCAGGATGCTTGCGATGGCGCGAACACATCTGGCCGATTCCAGCCAGGTCGGTCTGTCCGTCGAGGGTCGATTCATCAGCGCCTACAATGCCGCCCATGCCGCCTCACTGGCGGCGCTGCGATGGCACGGTTATCGGAGTGAAAACCGATTCGTGGTGTTTCAATGCCTCATCCATACCCTCGGCTGGCCGTCGCATCGTTGGCGGCTTCTCGACTCCGCACACAAGAAGCGAAATATGGCCGAATACGAGGGGTTTTTGGAAGTCGAGGAATCCTGGATCGAGGATCTGCGGACTACCGTGAAAGACCTGATCCGCGATGTGTCCGCGCTTATCGGAGCTTGACGATGATGCCAACCGGGCCTCACTGACCATGCCGCGAACCACCATAAATGTCGACGAGGACGCGTTCCTGGCCGCGAAGGAGTTCGCCGCCCGCGAGCGGGTTTCAATCGATGAAGCAGTCTCGCGCCTGATTCGTCGCGGCATCGACCGGCATCCCGTTGCCGGGCAGCCGCGGCAACCGGTGCGCGGACGATTTGCCTTGCTGACCCGGCGCGACGAGGTGATCGAGGCGGAGGGCGTGCGTGAGATCATGGAACGCGAAGAGATCTGATACAACTCCTGGGCGACAATGTCTCGTCGGTGCGTGGTGCGATCTTCCAGAGAACCGCCAACCTTCTTCTCGAGTCGGAACCATGCGGACGGTAAGCGCGGCCGACGCGAGTCGGCACTTCTCCGCGATATTGAAAGAGGTCTCTCGCGGCGCCCGGATCGCGATTCTCTCCCGTGGGAAGCCGGTCGCGGCGCTCGTTCCCGTTGCCGAAGCGCAGCGCGAACGGCGCGAGGCGAGGGGGGACCTCCTGAAGCGGCTGCGCTTCCAAGCGGCGTCCGGAAAGCGCACCTGGACGCGCGAGGAACTCTACGCCAGTGCCGCATCCTGCTCAGCGAGGACTTGCAGCACGGTTTCATCTGGCGCGGCGTGACGGTGGTGAATCCGTTCGCCGAACCGCGGGACGCGCTGCTCGTAAGGGCGCTTCAGACCCGGTAGTCGTCGCGCGACTTGCCCTGCGCCTCGAGCGCCGCCAGCCAGCGCGGCGTGCGCCCGCGTCCGGACCAGGTCTCGCCGGTCTTCGCGTTGCGGTACTTCGGCGCGACCGGCTTGCGGGCGGC
>JABWAM010000372.1 GCA_013360985.1 Verrucomicrobiia bacterium
GGCCGCCCGTGCCGAACGCGAGCGCGCGATAGAAGCGGTCGTCGATCTCGGCCCAGTGTTCGCCCTCCACCAATTCGTGGATGGCCGCGAGAACCCACGGCTCGAAGAGGGTCGGGTCGAGCCAGGAAAGACAATGGTCGCGGGAGGCGGCAAGGAGGCGCCCCGCGCCGACGGCGTCCTCGATGCGGCGGCGAAGTTGATCAGGAGTCATGGCGTGAATCAGGGGGAAGACTTGGGAGCGGTTGAGTCGGCGGGCGAGAGCGCAATGATGTACCGGTAATCCCGATTGCCAGGTCCCCGGATGAGAACGGGGCGTCCGTGTTCGGGGAACACGGCATAGAACCCGAGGAGTTTTTTGCCGCGGTATTCGGTCTCGACAAAGTATTCCCGGTTTCCCTTGCGGCGTCCCCGGTAGGTGATTGCGATGCCGAACTCCTCGGGAAGCATGTAGAGGGCGCGGCTGTCGCGGGTGAACTGCACCTCGGAGAAAAAGAGCTGTTCGTAGCAGAGGTAACCAAAGTCCGCTTTCAAAACCGCGTTGAGGGTGGCGACGCGCGGATCCGAGCGTTCGGGCGGTTGGTTGGACGCGCGGATGAGGCGGACCTGGAGGCGCGGCGCCGAATCGGCAGCCGGAGAGATGGCGACGGAGGCGCCGGCCAGGACCGCGATCGCGCAGAGAGGCCAGAAGCGGGAGGGAAGGCGGTTCATGGTTTGGCCTTGCGGGATGCCGGCTTCGGCTTTCGCGGCGGCGCGGCGACCGCGTTGGTCGGCGCGCGCGGGAGATCGTCGGCGCCGCTCATCCAGATGATCGTCGCCCCGCCGTGCGGCGAGTTGTAGACGCTGGCGGTGATGCTGTTGGTGAAGGAATAGACGTCCCAAATCTGTCCCCAGGGGTTCATGAGCCCGTCGGCGCCGCTGATCCAAATCACCGTCGCGCCGCCGCGCGGGGATTCGTAGGCGGTAGCGACGACGTTGCTGCTGTAGCTGTAGAGTTCCCAGAGTTGGCTGAAGCCGTGTTCCGCGCGCCGCCGAAGGCCCCACCAGAGCGCCCCGCCTGCGAGCGCGATGAGGAGGGCGAGGGCGATGAGGAATTTGGGGCGCATCGGGAGGGAAGGATCGCTCCTCACGCGAGGTTGGGCGCGCGCGCCTCCCGATGCGCGATCGCGGTCTGTTGCTGGGTGAGCTTGACGAGGGTGCGCGCGGGACAGACTCCGCGCCAGGAGATGCCGGGGTAGAGGATCGCGCCTCGCCCAAGGATGGAGCCGGGGTTGAGGACGCAGTGGCAACCCACCTCCGCATGATCTCCGATCACCGCGCCGAACTTGTGAAGGCCGGTGTCCACCTTCGCGCCGGCGACCGCGAGGACGATGGCGCCGGGAGTGACCTTCACATTGGAGAGGGTGACTCCGGAGGCGAGATGCGCCTGGTGGCCGAGGATCGAATCGCCGACATACGCGAAGTGCGGGACGACCGCTTCGTTGAACAGAACGCAGTTCTTGAATTCGCAGCTATGCCCAAGGGTGCAGCCGTCTCCGGCGAGGACGTTGCCCCGAAGATAGGCGCCGTGGCGCACCGTGGCGTTCCTCCCGATCCAGGCCGGGCCGCGGATCATGACGTGCGGTTCGACGATCGTTCCTTCGCCGATCCAGACGTCGCCCTCGAGGACCGCCGAAGGCGCCACGCGGCCGCGGATGACGGGGCGCCCGAGGCGTTCGAAGAACGCGCCGAGGCGCGGGAGGACTTCCCATGGGAAATGACGGCCGTCAAAGAGCGCCGCATGCGGTGTTTCGCGAAGATCGAGCAGCTCAGCGATGGCGAGCGACATGCGGGCAACCTAGCAGGGAGGGCGCCTCGGCTCAAGAAGGCGTCGCGTCCCCAAATCCCCGCGTCAGGCGTGGAGGAGTCCATCCTCGGTCGAGGAACAGGCGACGCCCTCGCCACATTTTGGGCTCA
>JABWAM010000373.1 GCA_013360985.1 Verrucomicrobiia bacterium
CGCTGGAAGGCGACGAGCGCGCAAGCCGCGGCGTTTCGCCTCGGCATCCCGTTCACCGGCCATCCCATGTTCGGGCATGATATCATCTACACGCATCCGATGAGCTGCGGCGCGGCCATCGGCCGCGCGGCGGAACGGGATTTCCTCGCCTTCGTTTCCTCCGTGAGCGCGTTGGAGGGCGGCGTCTATCTCTCGGTCGGATCGGCGGTGATGTCGCCGATGATCTTCGAGAAGGCGCTCTCGATGGCCCGGAACGTGGCGCGACAGGAGGGACGCCGCATCGCCGGCCACCGCCTCGCGGTCGTGGATCTCGCAAAGAGCGCGTGGGACTGGACGCGCGGAGAACCGCCCGAAGAGCATCCCGATTACTACCTGCGTTTCAACAAGACCTTCAGCCGAATGGGCGGCACGCTCCGCTATCTCTCGCTCGACAACCGCGATTTCCTTCTCGCCCTCTGGCGCGAACTGGCGGCGCCGACGCCGCCAAGCGCGCCGCTTCAGGTGCATTGACCCTCCCGGGCGCGCCGTTATCATCGAGGCATGCCGCCGCTTCTCCTTCCATCCGACCTCCTCGCTGCCGGGGGAATCTTCTACGCCTTTTCGGTCGCCGCCTGGGCCGGTAAGGCGGTCATCCTCGCCCTCTTCATCACCTCGATCATTTCGTGGACGGTGATGTTCACCAAGTTCCAGCAGGTCCGCGCCGCAACGCGGAACGGCGCCGACTTTCTCGCCGCGCTCCGGGCGGAAGAGCACTTCGTGGAGATCTTCCGGAAGGAAAAGACCTGGAAAGACTGTCCGCTCTACGAGCTGTATGTGGCTGGGTGCAAAGGCGTTCAGGCCAGCGGCGGCGCGACCGACGCCCTGAAGGTTCAGCTTCTCGAGGGCGCGCTCGAACGCGCCGTCGCGGAACAGGTCGTTTGTCTCGAAAGCCAAGTTTCCATTCTCGGCACCGCCGTAAGCGCGGCGCCGTTCCTCGGCCTCCTCGGAACGGTTTGGGGGGTTATGGACGCCTTCGCGGGCGTCGCGATCCAAGGCCAAGCCACCATCGGCTCGATGGCGCCCGGGATCGCCGCCGCCCTGATCACGACGGTGATCGGGCTGGTTGTCGCGCTCCCTTCGATGGTGGGCTACAACATCCTGGTGGCGCAGATCCGCCGCCTCACGATGGAGATGGAAAACTTCGCCAGCGAGTTCATCGGCATCGCGCGCCGCGAGATCTCGGGATGAAGCGCATCTCCCAGCGGGGCATGTACAACGCCGTGGCCGACATCAACGTCGTGCCGCTCATGGACCTCGTTTTCAATCTGCTCATCGTCTTCATGCTGACGACGCCGCTCTTGGAAAACTCGCTTAACCTTCGCCTGCCGCGGGCCGCGTCGGGAAGCCCCGTGGACGCGAAGGCCTGCACCACGATCGAGCTCGATGCCGCCGGACACGCCTGGATTGACCGACGGATGGTTCCGCCCGCCCAGATCGAAGCCCTCGCGCGCGCCAAGGTGCGCGCGGACCCCGAACACCCCGTGCTCGTACGCGGCGACGCGAAAGTCCCCTACGGAAATTTCGTCGAGATCGTGGATCGGCTCAAGGCCGCGGGCGTCACCAAACTCGGGATCGTCGGATCGACGCCGACATCTTCGGAAAACCCGCGCTGATTTCTCCACCGCCGATTCCCCAAAGAGGACGCCCGCGAGAGACGCTCGACCGATGATTCCAAACCGGCCCTCGGGGCAAGTCGGCTTCTGACGTGTCCTCGCCCTTCCGCAAAAATCTCCTCTGGAGCTTCGTCGCCCATCTCGGCTTGCTGCTTGCGGTCGGCCTCGCGGTGGCGTTCGCCCCGGTCCGCAAGCCTCCCGAGACGGTGCAATGGATGGATCTTGCGTCCGACCTCGGCGCGCCGCCGCCGGCGCCTTCGCCCGCGCCGGCCGAACCCTCTTCGCCCCCGGAGCCGCCG
>JABWAM010000374.1 GCA_013360985.1 Verrucomicrobiia bacterium
CGCCGCCGAAGACGCGGAGGCAGGGGGCGCCGACGTCGGCGGCCAACTCGGCGCTGCGGATCGTCGCCTCCGCCTCGGCCTGGCTCGTCGCCGGATCGGAATAGGGGTGCGAGGTCGCGAGGCAGGAGATCGCGATTCCGCGGTCGGCGGCAAGCCGTCGGGCTTCGGCGCGCGTCGTCCTGTCGGCCTCCGGTTCGAGGCCGTGGCGATGTTTGGACGCGATGCGCGGCTCGACGCCGTCGTAACCGAGTTTTTTCGCGAGTTGAAGGACCTCCCCGAACGTCAGCTCGGGGCACGAGAACGTCATAAACGAGTATTTCATGGGAAAGCGCGCGGAGGGACTACCAGAACGCGAGGATCTTCGAAACATCCCGCAAGGTGGCCTCGTGGGTGACCAAACGCGTCTGGCGCGGGCGGAGATCGGTGACGAGGAGTTGGCACTTGGCGCGGATGGGAAGTTTGAGGCGAAACGGACGGCATTGGCCGATGCGCGCGAACGCCTCTTTGGCGCCCTCGTAGATCGCCGCGCGCGTCTCTTCGAACGGTTTCAGGATGGCGCCTTCGCGAGAGAACCCCTGCTTCGTCGCCACGGTCACGGGCGCCTTGCCGAGAAAACGCCGCGCCTCGCGGCAGGTCGCCTCGTCTCCCGTGACCATGATCACCGGCACTCCTTGATGTCCGGCGATCGCGGCGTGCTGGACGATTTCGCCCGACTCGACGCCGTTGTACCAGAACCGACGCTCGCTCGTGGAGGACTGCGTATGGAAGAGCACGCCGTCGGGCGTTCCCCACATCGCGTGATACCCGAGGAGCACAAGCCCCGCGAAGCTCGCGTCGAGCGGCCAGAGGACCGTGGCGGCGGAGCGGATGCTCGTCACATAGCGCGCGCCTGGCGCCAGGAGCGCGGGATTGAAGTTGTTGCCGCCGCCGTGGGCGTCGAGGACGACGATTTCGTCCGCGCCCGCATCGCGGAAGCCGCGCACCGCCGCGGCGATGTCGCCCATCATGTAATCCACGGCGGCGCGATAGTGCGGGCTGTTCCGGTCGCTGGTTTGCTCGAAGCGATAGACGCCGCTCATCCCCTCGAGGTCGGTGGCGATATAGATTTTTTTAGGCATCATTTTATTCGTTGAAGAATCCCCATCGCTGATCCTGAACCAGAAAATTTTCGGTCGCGAGCCGTTGCGCATGCCCATCCACGAAGAGCACGTTCAACCCTCGGGAGTGAACCCTGGGCTGGAGATCAGACGTAACCCCCGATGGAGTCGCCATCATATCCCACATCGAAGGCGAAGACGCCTTGGGATTTTGCGCGTAGACCGAATCGGCGACCATGAAACAACCGCTCTTGCCGCCTCCGAGCCGGGTGGGGCCGGAACGCGGCTCGTTTATCGCGAGGCCCAGCCCATGATAGTTCCATCCGTAGCCGAACCAGATGTTGTGGCGCGTGCTTGGACATGTCCAGACCAGCATCTCGGAGAGCACGACGCCGGTTTCGTTTCCGGTATAGATCGTCGGTCCATACTTCGTAGCGCCCATGTACGGCCCGATCTGGTTCCACCATCGGATCGAGGATGAGGTCGTCGCCCACGGCAACATCTCCCGATAGTCGTTGGCATACAGATATACCCCGACTCCGATCTGCTTGAGATTGGAGGCGCAGCTCGCCGCCTTCGCGCTTTCCCGCGCGCCTTTCAGCGCGGGCGCGAGGAGCGCGGCGAGGATGGCGATGATCGCGACGACCACCAAAAGCTCGATGAGCGTGAAGGCGATCGCGGCGGGGCTCGCCCACGGATTGGAGCGGCGCGGTCGGCGTATGGGATCGGCGGCGTTCATCCGTTCCTCATGACATTCTACCTTCCCCGGAGCAGGGAAGCGACCCGGATCGGTTTTCCCGTCGCGATGGATTGATTGGCGGCGACGCCGGTGAGGATGGACATCGCCCC
>JABWAM010000375.1 GCA_013360985.1 Verrucomicrobiia bacterium
GGCGGAGGATTTCCGCCGCGGCGTCCGCGAGCGCCGGCGCGTGCGCGCGCAGTTCGCGCTCCCGGCTCCCCGGGAAAAAACCGAAGAGGTTCGGATCGCGGCGGCAGTCTTCGGCGGGCTGCGCTCCGCCGAGCGGATGCCCCACAAAGACCGCGCGAAGTCCGGTCTCCTCATAAATTTTCGGCTCGAAAGGAAAGAGGCAGAGCACGGCGTCGAGCGTGCGGGCCATCGCCCATTTTCGCCGTGCGTTCCAGGCCCAGAGCTGCGGAGAAACGTACTGGATCAAGCGCGCGGACGATCCGAGACGCGCGCGCGCCGCGCGGAGGAAACGCAGGTTGAAGCCGGGGTAATCCACCCCCACCACGGCGGCGGGGCGCGCGCGCTCCATCTCGCCCAAAACCTCCCGCATCAGACGGCGGAAATAGCCGTAGTTGCGCAACACTTCGAGGATTCCGACGACCGCGCGTCCCGTGGGGTCGGCGACCAGCCGCACGCCCGCCTCGCGCATGAGCGGTCCGCCCATTCCCGCGAAATCGAGCGAGGGATCGCGCGCGCGCAGCGCGGCGGTCAATTCGGCGGCGCGGCGGTCGCCGCTCGCCTCGCCCGCCAAGAGGAAGATCGTCCGATTCATTCGCGGTTCTCTCCGATCTCGGCGAGGCGGACATAGAGTTTTCCGGGGAGCTGGCGGATCAGCTTCTTCATCTCGAGCACCATCAGAGTCGCGGAAATCACCGAAGGCGGCAGATCGCCCGCGCTCATGACGGCGTCGATCGGCGTCTCCTCCCGTCCGATTGCCTCGAAAACGCGCCGCTCGGTCTCGGTGAGCTTCAGGGAAACTTTCGGCGTCGCATCCGCTCTCTCCGCTTCCTTCGCGCGGTCGGGGCCGCGTGGAAGGAGCATCTCGAATTCGTCGAGGACATCCTCCACGCATCGGACGAGCTTCGCGCCGGTTTGGATGAGCGTGTGGCAACCGATGAAGTTCGGCTGGTCGATGCGGCCCGGCACTGCGAAGACCTGTCGCCCTTGTTCCGAGGCGAAGTTCGCTGTGATCAACGCCCCGCTCGCCGCGCCCGCTTCGACGACGAGCGTGCCGAGCGACATCCCGCTCGCGATCCGGTTGCGCATCGGAAAGGTCTGGCGGTCCGGCTTTTTTTTCATCGGGAACTCGGAAAGGAGCAGCCCGCCTCCCGCGACGATTTCGTCGGCGAGCCGTGCGTTGTCGGCTTTCGGCAGATAATCGAAACCGAAGCCGAGCACGGCGACGGTGCGTCCTTTGGCCTGGAGACAACCGCGATGCGCGGCAGTATCGATTCCCGCGGCCAGGCCGCTCACCACCGTCATCCCGATGTTGGCGAACTGGAAGCCGAACCGCCGGGCGATCTCCATTCCGTAATGGCTCGGGTGCCGCGCGCCCACGATGGCGAGGGAGTTCTTTTCGCCGTCCGTCGGTCGACCTCGGGCGTAGAGCACGAGAGGGGGATCATGAATTTGCTTGAGAAGCGTGGGATATCCCGGCTCCTCGGCGCACAAGAGGATCAGTCCCGCCGCGCGCGCGTTTTCGATTTCTTCCTGCCAGGGGATCTCCTCGCGCCAGCGGGCGATCGCGCGCGCCATCTCTCGTCCGACGCCGTTTACCGTTCGCAGATCGCGCTCCGGCGCCTCGAGGATCGCCTCGGGGCTTCCGAAGCGTTCCGAC
This sequence comes from Verrucomicrobiia bacterium, assembly GCA_013360985.1. Lineage (GTDB taxonomy): Bacteria > Verrucomicrobiota > Verrucomicrobiia > JABWAM01 > JABWAM01 > JABWAM01. Next base: position 1,697 of record JABWAM010000375.1, read on the forward strand.
AAACGGCGCACCGTGACCGGGCCGATATGATCCACCATGTTGAGGATCAGGCATGCCTCCGCGCGCGTCATCGCCTTGCGAGCCTGCCTGCCTCGTTCGAAGGCTTCAACTCGTTTTCCCGCAGATTTCGGCGTGAGATCGCGCCCTCTTATTCCGTCATGGCGCGAGGGAGGGCTTCGATGAGATCGCTGGCGATTCCGCCTCCGGTCGCCGGCATGGCGAGATCTCCTGCGCGCGCGTGGAGCC